>CP029329.1:275000-465000 GCA_003129525.1 Clostridium beijerinckii
GCCTTTCATATTAGATATATTCTTTATCTTATTATTACACATTAATAACATTATTATTCATTATTTTTTCTTTAATTACAATTTATATTTGCTCTTTTGTCTATTTTCTAACATTGTATTCAATTTAATATCTGCATTAATCAAATTTTCTTCATATAACTTCTTTAATTTCAAAAGGTATATATATCATTGTGAATATGTTCGTAAATAATTGAAGCTAGAAGAATATTATCTGTAAATACGCCTAAAACTTCTTCTCTATAAGGGCCTCTATCTGCAACTAATGTCTTATACAATCCATCACAGTTTGAACTAAAGTGATTATATATTTCCATAGGAATGTGTTCTACTATACACTTCTTAAAATATTATTATTTCATACATACTTTTTCTCCTATTTAGTTAATATTAAAACCTTCACTATTTAACAGTATATCCAAGTTATTAAGCAAGCCATTAATTTCTAATAACATATCTACACTGTTGGTTGCAGTTAATGCTAAAATAGTTTGAATATTTTTATGCATATCTTTTGGAATTTTTAAATTATTATCTTTTATAATTTTAAGAAGTTTTTTCTCTCCCGGATGAGGTACTTCATTAATAGCAAATATAATATCAAAATAACTTGCAATAAATGCTGCAATTCTATGGTTGATACTAACAAAGTCATCTCTTTTCAATGCTTTCTCTATTTGATTATAATATGATGGCATCTGTTTCTTTAATAATGGATAATTCTTTTTTATTATATTTTCTTTTAACTTTTTAGGATAGCTTATCCTATATTTTTCTTGTAACTTATTTAATTCACCATTTTCATCATACATTACTATTGAATTTATAAAATTACTCCAAAAACATGTTGTATATCCTATGTCAGCTTGACATTCTATCAATGTTCTATTTAATGAACTCTGAATCCAATTTAACTCTCTATATATAATTTCAACTTCAATGTTACCTTCTGCTAAAATCCCATCATCCTCAGATTCCCAAAAAGCATTATCTAATTCAATATAATTACAAAACTTATCAGTGATTTCTTTCCTCTTTTCTAAGTCTATTACCTTAGATATATAAATATAAATATCATAATCTGAATTTTTATCATTAGTTTTTGTAGCATGTGATCCAGATAATAAAATTCCTTTTACTTCTTTTAATTTTGAAAATTCATAAACCAAATCAACTACGGTTTTGTTAATATTTGTATTCATATTTTCTCACTCCTATTATTTATATAATCGTACAACATATACTACTATGTAAATAGTAACTAATTATCCTATAATTGTAAATACGATTCAACGCTTGTGTCGCCATTTTAATACTAGGTTAAACAATTGAATTCTTTCAATATAGCCTTAATTTTTGAAACTTATTAACAATGCATATTAATAATAAAATAAGCTATCTTAAACATAGAATCAAATCTATTTTAAGATAGCTTATTATTTATTTGCTAAACTTTATGGTAGTTTATTACCCGCTGCCAAATATATCGCATACCATTCTTGTCTTGTTAACTCTATATTTGATGCCTTACATATTTCTTTAATACGATTAGAGTTCATTGTACCAACTATTGTTTGTATTTTTGCTGGATGTCTTAATATCCATGCGGTTGCTATAGCAGTATTGGTTACTCCTTTTTTCTCAGCAATTTCATTAATTTTATCATTTAGTTCAGGGAATTTGTCATTATCTAGAAATACCCCATCAAAGAATCCATATTGATAAGGAGACCACGCTTGAATTGTTATATCTTTAAGACGGCAATAATCTAGTATTCCTCCATCTCTATCAGTAGAAGCATCTACTTTCATATTTACATTGAATCCTGAATCTATCATTCCAGTGTGCATTATACTAAATTGCAATTGATTAATAATTATTTTATCATCTAAATATTTATTAAGAAGTTCAATTTGCATTGGATTTTGATTACTCACACCAAATTTTTTAACCTTACCAGCTTTGTATAGCACAGAAAAAGCTTCTGCAACCTCTTCTGGGTCCATAAGTGTATCTGGACGATGTAATAATAATGTATCTACATACTCTGTTTTTAATCTTTTTAAACTTCCATCTACTGAATTTAAAATATGTTCTTTTGAAAAATCAAACATTATCCCAGGAACTATACCACATTTTGTTTGAATAATCATCTTTTCTCTTATAGTTGCATTCATATTAATTGCATCCGAAAAAACTTCTTCTGATTTTCCGCCTCCATATATGTCCGCATGTTCGAAAAAATTAATTCCTTCATCTAATGAAGCTTTAATTATTTTTTCAGCCTCATTTTTCCCTGCATCCGCCATTCTCATACATCCAAGTCCAATTTCTGAAACTTCAATTCCACTATTCCCCAAATTTATATTTTTCATTTTTATCATCCTCTCATTTTTGTTTCATAAATATTTTAATATAATTATTTTAAATTTTATCATCTGCAATCGATTGTTCATGCTGACTAATCCAACAATATGCATCTTTTTTATCTCTTGTTAAAAGTAAATATAGAGTTTCTATAACAACCATCGAAGATACTCTTGAAAAGCTAAATTCATCTAAGAATAATTTTTCTCTTGTAGCTGTATTTATATGATACTTACTTTCATTGGCAACTGGAGAATTTTCATGATTTGTTATAGAAATTGTGATAGCCTGTCTTTCATTGGCGATCTCAAGTAAGGTAACAAGTTTTTTTGAAGATCCAGAATTAGATATTACTATGACTACATCCTCGTTTGTTAGGGTATATGCAAATGCAAGTTGAGTTTCCCATATGGTATTTGTAACAGATGATATTCCTAATTGATTGAATTTATATGCTCCATCCATTGCTACTGGAATTGTATTTCCCACCGCTGCAAATTGAACAATTCTTGCATTTTTAATTGCTTCTAATATCTTTCTAATATCTTCTTCATGCATCATTGATATAGTTTGTTTTAATTCCTCAATTTTATTTGCTAATATATTTTGTAGAGATTGTACTATATTATTAGAATCTAGCTCATTAGATACCTTCTCCTCCCTTGAATTTACCATTTCCTTAGCAATATTTATCTTTAAATCATGGAACCCTTTGAAATCACATTTCTTACAAAATCTAACTATGGTAGCTTCACTGACATTACTTTGAGTTGCCAGCTCAGAAACTGTCATATCTATAACTTTTTCTTTATTATTAATAACATAATCAGCTATTTTCTTTTCTGCCTCATACAAATTTTTATAGACACATAAAATTTTATCTAATACACTTTTCTCTATATCTTTCACCTATTAATTACTCCTTTAATAACAAACATTGCTTTACATACTCTTATGACAATCAATGTTCATTTGTAATAACTATTCAAAAGAATATTTTAATCCCCATTGATTTCTAACTTCATCCATTATACTCATTACATCAATAGATAACCCTAAAGTATCATTATCATTTTTCTTCATAATACAATTATTCATATCTTGAACCTCATAAATTAATGCTTTTGAAGTATCACCATCTTCTATAACTTCTACACGTCCATCAGGATAAGTAATTGTAGCTTTATCTGCCCTTGGGAAATTTTCAACAGTTATATATCCTAATTCTCCACATACAATCCCTCTCTTTGGTTGTTTTGCCCTCATTGTTAGAGAGACCACTGCCATTTCATCGTCAGGATTTTTAAGTATTATCCCTGATTGTTCATCCACTCCTGTTTCAAATTTTTTTACTGTTGTTAAAATTTCTTCTGGTTGACTAGAAAAGAAGTATCTTGTAAATGATAAAGCATATGTACCTATATCAAGTAATGCACCTCCTGCTAAATCAGGACTAAAGAATCTATTAGTAACATCATATTCTTTAAGACTTCCAAAATTCACTTGAATCATTTTAATCTTTCCAAGCTTTCCATCATCAACAAGACCACGTAACTTCTTATATAATGGCATATGATAAATGGTCATAGCTTCTGCTACTATTAAGTTTTTTTCTTTTGCTAAACTAACTATTTCACCTAATTGAGCACCATTTACAGTAATAGCTTTTTCACAAAGTACATGCTTATTGTTTCTAAGACTCTCCATTATATACTCATAATGATTAGAATGAGGAGTTGATATATATACTACATCAATTTCATCATCCTTTAACATTTCATTATAATTACCGTAAACCTTTTGAACATTATAATTACTTGAAAATTTTTCTGCTTTTTCAAGATTTCTTGCACCCACTGCATATATGTTTCCATTAACCTCAGTTATAGCTTTTGCAAAATCTTCCGCAATTGTTCCAGGTCCAAGTATTGCCCATTTTATTTTATTCATAGCTCTCACCTCATATATATTTTTAAATTTCTAATATTCCAAACTTAACTTTCATATTATATCTAACGCTTATAGCACTCTACGCGCTTTAGTTAATACGTATATTTTAGCTTTTAGAAATTACTCTAATTCCTTTTTCGCTAGCAACAATTGCTTTCGTAATAACATCAGTAAACAATGATGTCTCTATAACTCCACAAATATTTATCAAACTGTTGTTAAGCTTATATATATCCTTAACATCGTTAAAAGCTACATTCATTAACAAGTTTCCATTGTCACTTATAGTAAACCCATCTTTTATATCGCTAATCCTAATCACTGACTTTCCACCTAATTCTAGTACTTTTCTTTCAACATACTTTAAAGAATCCTCTAAAATTTCAAGGACAACAGGAGCTTTAAATGTTAATGTCTTCTCTACTTTAGCTTCATCTACAAGAAGAATGTATTCTTCAGCCATATTAGCAATTAGTTTTTCTTTAGTATGAATTCCACCACCACTTTTTAATGCGTTTAAATTTTCATCAACTTGATCGCATCCATCAAAAGCCACATTCACTTTATCCACAGCGCAAGTGTGAAGAACTTCTAATCCGTTTTCTATACAAAGCAATCTTGTTTTTGTGGAAGGTGTAACTACCTTAACATTAAGATTTTTATCTTCTTTTATATGTTCTATTAAATATGCTATACTTCTACCTCCACCAAGACCTATTACCATGCCATCTTTTATGTATTTTATAGCTTCTTTAGCGCAACTTTTCTTTAAATCGTTATCATTCATTTTTAAACACCTCATTATATGTTTTTACATAATAAAATAATTATTCTTCCCTTATAGAAATCATCTAAAAATAACTATCCAAAGATACCTGATTAATTTATTTAAATTAATACAATTAACATATTACATTTTTATAATAATCCGATTTATTTATTTCGTCAATACTATTTTATGTGAAATAAAATTTCGTGAAAATTTTAATACTATTCACTATTATTTTACTTATAATAAAAAAATTAAAGGATGTTTAAAGTAGTCCTTATTAATCTACTTTAAAACATCCTTTTTCATTATTCATTCTAAATATATTTAACATATTTTTTAAGAACTTTAGCCATAGGTATCCCGATTATTAATGCCATAACAATTTGTGTTATATCTCCAGGAATTGATGCTATTGGTGAAAACCAGTTTCCATATAGAATCACTTCTGTAAGATAATAGCCAGCTATCATCCATATACCTGATATGATCACAGCAAAAATATTAATAATATTATTATCTCCATTCTTATTGTTGCTATATGAAATAGCTCCTAAAATATATCCCATAACACCTCTTATTACAAAAGTAAATGGTGCCCAAAGTGCCCATCCTGATGATAAATCAAATATTGCCATTCCTACAGCGCCTGCTATAGCACCCTTTTCTTTCCCAAAAACTACAGATGCTATAACTAACATTGCAGTTCCCAAATGAACTAATCCACCACTTGCAGCTATTGGTAATCTAATATTAATAAATGCAGTTGCTACAAATACTAGTGCTGTTAGTAATGCTGTTTCCACCATATCCTTTGTTTTAAATTTACTCCTTGCTTTGTTAAATTCCATAACTTTGCCCCACCTTTTAAGTTTTTTATATTTAATTTTCTAAATATTTATTAAACAATCCAACTAATTCATTATTACTTTTAAATCCTAAATCTTTTAGTCCTTTATCTATTGTATTTAATGCATAAACTATTTTTTCTATTCTAGAATTTTCTCCCATGTGCCCTATTCTAAGAATAGTATCTTCATACGGTTCCAATGAAGTTATTATTAAAGTGTTATATTTGCTTAACATATGATTCTTAAGATTTAATGCTCCTATATTCTCTGGTATCTTAACTGCAGTTATCGTGTTAGAATATCCATCTTCTAAAAATAACTGGAGTCCAAATTCTACTATAGACTTTCTTGTCGCTCTTGCTATTTTTTCATGTCTACTAAGTACATTCTCAATTCCTTCTTCTAAGATATTGTCGCAAGCCTTACTTAATCCCATAATATCACTTATTGGCATTGTGTATGGAAACCACTTGTCTCTGTAGTAATTTTCCCAAATATTAAGATTGCAATAGAATCCCATTACTGGTGTTTTTCTGTTTTTCATTGTAGCTTTTGCTCTTTCACTAATACTAACCATAGTTAACCCTGCTGGAGCTGAAAATGCTTTTTGAGATCCACCTAAGGCTATGTCAACTTTCCAATCATCAACTCTTATCTCCTCTCCACCCATTCCAGAAACAGAATCAACAACAGTTAAAATTCCATACTCATTTAGTATTGGACATATTTTTGATAAATCATTTAATACCCCTGTTGGTGTATCGCAATGAACAATTGTCGCATACTTAAAGTCATGATCCTTTTCTAAAAATTCACTTAATTTCTTTACATCTATAGCTTTGCTGTAATCATCTGAAAAATATACCCCTTCTCCTCCATAGATTAGAGCAAAGTCTTTAAAACCTCTCCCATAAATCCCATTATCTAAAACAAGCACTCTATCTCCAGGTTCAGTAAGAGATGCACACGCTGCTTCAAGTCCTAAAATCCCTTCTCCACTTAATATATAAACAGGATTTTTAGTATTTATTATTTTCCCAATTTTTTCACAAGTATTTTTATAGAATTCTACAAATTCTATATCAACATCTGGATTAGTAGCTGCTTTTGCTCTTTCTAATCTTACATTTTCCCTTACACTCGTTGGTCCTGGAGTATAAACAAATTTATCGTTCATCGTACATTTCCCGTCCTTCCTTTATTAGTTCTTATATGATTTTAAAAATATAATTTCCAACCATCTAGTATAAATAAAATATCATACAAAACAAAAACAGTAAATTGTATGGATACAATTTACTGCTATTGTTATTATTGATTTTTAGAAGGGACATTAAATGCATTTCATTTTTCTCTCCACTTCCATGATCTACAATAAGGATTTTGCAATCACGTTTCTCTTTTAATTCACTTACAAGAAAAATAAGTTCTTCAAATCAATTGAAAAGCTAGTTTTTTATTTGTGTATATTATTTTTTTCTTTTTAAAATATGTGACTTTAATTCTTCTACATATTTATCTTTATCTTTTACTTTTAAAGTTGGAAAAGCTCTTAAAAGACGATTATGTACTATATTTCTTTTAGTTTTTAAAGAATCATACTTATCGTTTAATATAATAAACTTTTCTCTATAATTTTCTTTATTTATTTGAATAGATTGCTTTAATTTTTCTTTTACTTCATTTATGAACTCAACGGGTTTACTATTTTCCAAATATTCCATGACTTCTTCTTTTGTTTCGTATAATCTACTTAACTGTGTATAAGATACGAATTCATCCATTATATCTGACATATTGTTTAGTTTGACTTTTAAGTTCATTGCATAATAACTAGTTGTTCCATAATCCACTAAATAAGTTACTACAGCTATAGTTGCAAGGTTTTTTCCTGTTGATATTGAATAAAGAGAAACAATAAAATTAACGAAAGGTTGCATAACTTGAAATAAAGCTACTGTTAACAGTCCCCAAATAATGGAATTAAACAAACAAATTCTACCCTTAATATTAAAACGATAATTACTATAATCCCACCAAGTGGTTTTAAATATAACTTCCATTAACCATCCTGTAAAATATTCTAAAATAGAAGGAACTATAATTCCCATAATGAACAATATTAAAATACTATTTTCAAATGGTTTTAATATAAAATAAACAGATAATGCCCCAACTCCATAAATAGTACAAACAGGACCATTCACAAATCCTCTATTTACAAATTTTCTATCCAATATAGATACATAACAAGTTTCCATAACCCAACCTAAAAAGCTATATATAAAAAACCAATGAATAATATGATACAAATCAATTCCTAATAATTTTAATTCCCACAAAAACTTAATTCCTCCCTTTATCAGTTATTTTTCTAATATAACATTTTATAAAAATGTTATATTTATATTAATTAACTTTAATATAACTCTACTCTATATTATTTAATCTCTAGTATATATAATATATCATATTATATAATTCAAAAAAATAATTCCAATACAATCGATTTAAATAACAAAAAAGATCCAAATATTATGCATTTATAACATCATATTTAAATCTTCCCCTCTTAATAAAACATATGTTTTATTAAGAATTTATATTTCATCTAATTGATAAAATACGAATTGCTCAGTAACTATTGCTTGTCCCAGAAATCTCAACATTTTTTTTGAATTGTATTATATATTAACTAATCCACTTAATTCTAGAGTTTCCTTAAGCCTCTTTTCAAACTTTTCCTTATCTATTTTTAACTCTTCAAAAACCTTTTCATCAAATCCTATATAATAACTTTCCCCAAGTATATCCCAAGCATATTTTTCCGCAATATGTGCCGCACATACAATTTGTTTATTAATAATATTTTTATTAAAAGGATTATGGCGATAAAGTGATGCCTCAACAATCGGTAAAGGAATATCCCACCATTGTAGAAGGTATCCACCTATTTCTTGGTGGTTTGTTCCAAAGGTTTTATTTTCAAGATCAATTATATCGATATGCCGAATTCCAGCTTCATCTAACAGCTCCATATATTTATCATGAAAAGAATGTATCATAAAAATAACCCCCACATTGCCCAATAATCCAGCATTCATCTCAGCTTCTGGAATCTTCTTATTCAAAAATTGATTATAGACTATACTTATAATTCTATTAGAAATAAATGCATGTTCCCACAACTTCTCTAATCTTTCATTATCCTTAAAATTAAAAGTTAAGCTATCAATAAATGCTGATGCAATTACTATGTTTTTTATATTATCTAATCCAAGATACGCTACTGCTCTTTTGATTGAGCCTGTTTTTATTGCATAATATGATGAATTCACAATGTGAAGTAGTTTTACAACAATAGAATTATCACATTCTATTGCATCAACTATTTTATATATTTCTTCGTCATTTTCCATGACAGCGATAATTTTCTCGTAAGACATCTTAATAGTAGGTAATTCTTCTGCATTATTTATAAGCTTAAGAATATTCTTATTATCCTTAAGTACATTTTCTATTTGAAAGACTTTCTCTATAGTCTCAACAATAACATTATTCTCCCATGGCTTTAAAATATTTAGTTTTGCTATATTTTTTTGCAATGCATCAAACACAATTCTTTCTTCAGCTAACCCACTTAAAATTATTCGAACTATATGTGGAAATCTCTTTTTCACTTGACTAAGTAATTCATAACCATTCATTTCAGGCATTTTCATGTCACTGACAATTACATCTACTTTCTTGTTTTCAAGAATATCTAATGCTTCTATTCCACTATTTGCTGTAATTACATCATATTCCGTATCCATAAAAAGCTTTATAATAGATCTTAATGTTTGTAATTCATCATCAACGAAAAGAATTGTTTTTAACATAAAATTCATCTCCTTATGTATGGTATTTAATATCTAGTGCCTTATTTTTCTTATACTGTGTATTTCTACATTCAATGTTATAATCCTTTATTAAATCATCATACTTATATATGAATTCATTTATATTTATGTACTGTCAAAATGTTTATCTGATGTCTAGCCACTGTGACACTCGCACTTCTTTAAGTGGGAGATAACAGTGGCACGACCCTAGACATTGTACCCCCTGAGGGTATAAGTTCAACTAAGATTCAGTTGGGGATCAAACCCTACCTGAATCAAGTTTCACTTGATAAAAATAAGCCTGCAGACCCTCATTTATGATGATTTGCAGACTTATTAATTGTACATAACTTTTAGTTCTATTCAGTAATAGTTTTGCTACCGCTTTCTAATCTAGCTAATTATAGCAAATAATATAATCTCCTGAATTAATATTATCATATACTGCCTTGGCCACATAGTACGGTGCATTTACACATCCATGCGAACCATCTGTCTTATAAATTTCTCCACCAAACTCTGATCTCCAACTAGCATCATGAAGTCCAATTCCCCTATTGAATGGCATCCAAAAGCTTACTGGAGCAGCGTAATCCTGACCTTTTAATACAGTATCTTTCTGTTTATAATATAATTTATAAATCCCTGGCGGTGTTGAATGCCCGGCACTTACATTGCCTGTAACAACATCTCCCTCTACAACAAGATAGCCATCTTTATAATACCATATGTGTTGTTTAGTCATGTCAATTTCCACATACGTATTTCCAACGTTTCTAAAATAGCTAGATGCTGATGTTTGAGCATATAGTGGGTTCTTTGTTATAGTTTGTCCATTTTTTATATTCTCAATTAATGCTTTCGTTTCTTCTGAGCTATCAATTATCCAACTATGATTATTACCATCATAACCACCACTAACTTTTATGTTGGTTCCCAATGATGTATTATAAGCACTTGCCAAAGTATCTACATAATTTCTTACCTTTGCCTCATCAATTATAACTTGAAAATTCTCATCAACGCCAATCCAATCCTTTATTATAGAACCATCTAGAACTCGTGTAAGCCCTGCAAAATTATAAGTTATGTTTGAAGATATATATTTATTTAGAGCCTCATTAGCATAAACAACTATTGGAGAATTTGTAACAAACTTAGGATTTTCATAACAATTTATTGATTCCAAATTTATTATTGTCTCTCCTTTAAGGATTGCCTTTACTACATTATCATACAAAACATCTTTGCTGACTCTATTTCCATAAATTTCCTTGTTGATTGTATATCGATTATCTTCATATTCAACTTTAGCATTTTGAGATTCAATTATCTTACTATTGTCAAAACAAGATAGCTTACTTATGCTTTCTTTTAATAACTTGTCATCATAAGTTATAACTTTGGGCTTTCCTAAGCTATATTTTAACCCAATATCAAGCCCATTAATTTGCTCTTTAAGTCCTCCTCTTTCTTGTAATGTCAATGTATATGTCTCAGGCGTTATTTCTTTCTCAGTTTTAGCTGAAACACTCATAGTATTAATAAAAAAAACAGCAGACATAACAAGTGCGGTAAAAGTCGAAATAATAATACCTCTCATAATTTTATTCGACCTATTTTTTTCTCCTTTCATTAGACCCCCCCTAATTAAAGTTAATAGTATTTAATTCTTATTAAATACTATTAAGAAATTATTTTATACCCATTCCTCTATGACTCAAATATTAGTTATTATATATTCCCCCTTGTATAATCCATATGTTTAAATGGAAAATCATTTCAATTATATAAAACCATGACTTCCATTTTGCGCCTTTATATTATACAATATTTACCAGTTAAAAATCAATTGCTATTTCTGTTTATCTTAAACCTTATTATAATTTTTTATGGTGTCTAGCTCTTCTAAGATCCCCTTTTCTTGAAAATGCTATTGCTTAAAATTACATATGATGGAATCTAATATTAATGTTACCATGTCGTGTTTTATATTATAAATTTGACTAAAAGGGCATAGAATTTCTTACTATACCCTTGATATATTCTTTTATTATTAGCTTTGTTCTATATATTTAATAGCTTGTCTATAGTATCAACTAGTTCGTTTATTTCAGGCTTACTTAATTGAGCATCAGCTTTTACAGATTCTCCCTTATGTCTTAACTCTTCTGTAATTAGTGATGAAAATATTACTACAGGTAATTTGTTTAAAACTAAATCTTCTTTTATTTTTCTTGTAAGTGTAAGTCCATCCATTTGAGGCATTTCTATATCCGTAATAAGTATTTGTGCATACTTATTAAAATCCTCGCCTTTTTCTTCTGCTAATCCCTTAAAAAAATCTAATGCCTGTTTACCATCATCAAAGATTCTTAAATCTTTGAAACCAGCCTTTGTCAGAGTATCTTTTAAAAGTCTTCTAATTAAAGCAGAATCATCAGCTAAAACTAATTTTATAGCTGACCTATCTTTATATTCTACTTTTACAAGTCTGTCCTCACTTATTCCAGAACTAGGGCAAATATCTGTAACTATTTTTTCAAAATCAAGCATAATTAGTACCTTACCATCTAAAAGTATATTACCAACAGCTAGTGAATTTTCTGATAAATCGTCAGGTTTTCTTATTTCACTCCATTTAATTCGATGAACTCCTACTACATCATCAATATTAAAAGAAACCTTAATTTTATTAAATTCACAGATTATAATTTTATCTTCAACATTTCTAGTTATTTTCTTAGTTATAATGTATTTCAAATCAACTAAAGTAATGATTTCATCTCTACACAGTATAAGTCCGGCTATTTCTGGCTTAGGATCAGGTAATTTTGTCAACCCATTTTTAGGCATTTGAATTACTTCTTTAACTTTTACTACATTAATTGCATAATGATTACCATCGACAATAAACTCAATTACTTCTACTTCTCCAGTTCCTGATTCCAATAATATATTATTATTCATACTATCTACCCCTTACTTAAACTTTATTTTTCAGTTAAAACAACTAGCTATTCTATAATTAAAATTAACTCTCTATTTACATTATCGATAACATTCTTTATCCCTTTATTATTATATATTATATAATTTGTTTATATTTAATCGGTGTTAAAGTTCTTGGTTGTGCTTAGCGCTTTTTTTATATGTGAAATGTTCTTAATTGTGCTTCGTACTCTTTTAATAAGTGAAAAGTTCTTAGTTGCACTTCGTGCCTTTTTTATAGGTGAAATGTTCTTGGTTGTGCTTCGCACTTTTTTTATTGGTGTATATTTTTAGATTTCTATATCTATTATATGATGCCATTATTTCTTGCTTCCTTGGCATAGCTAGACTTCCACTTCCACCTTTTATTCTTTCCATTGATATTAGACCATTTTTCTCTATTTCACAAATTATATTATCCACCATATCTTCGAAACTTAGCCCTTTATTCATAATATTATCTTCTGCCCATTTCATAATTGATCCTATAGAATTTAATTGTTCATTATCTACAATTTGCTCCACAGATCTTAAATTTATATCTTCTTTGTTTATATTTATTGTATCTAAACCTATTGTTTTTATTTTAATACCCTTTTCTCCAGCCCTAATAGTTCCAGCTTTAACTACTCTATTAAATGCAATATTTATTTTTAAATTTTTATCATTAATTCTTTTTATAATATGACCTTTGCTTAATTCTTTAGCTTCTTTTGTGACGTCTTTAGTCTCATAATTATCCATTTGTATTACACAATCTGCTACATCAAAAAAATCTCCACAGCTTCCTACTACTATTATTGTTGAAATATCTTTTTGATCATATAAAGGTCTTACTATTTCAATAAATGGTGTGATTGGCTCCTTTTCTTTAGATACTAATTTTTGCATTAAGTCGTCTCTCATCATGAAATTAGTAGCTGAAGTATCTTCGTCTATTAAAATTACCTTAGAATTACTTTCAATTCCTTCTATTATATTAGCAGCCTGCGATGTACTTCCACTTGCATTTTCGCTGCAGAATTCTTTAGTATCTTTTCCATTAGGTAAATTACTTATAAATAAAGATATATCCGTTTTAGTTATACATCTACTATCTTCCGCCCTCACCTTTAAAGCTGATCCATCTGTTATAACAAATTCTCTACCATCACCTTCAACGTGGTTATAAACTCCAAGTTCTAAAGCTTTTAATAACGTAGATTTACCATGATATCCTCCACCTACTATTAGAGTTATTCCTTTTTTAATACCCATGCCTTTAATTATTCCTTTGCTTTGAGTATTAAATTCTACTTCCAATTCCTTTGGTGAAACAAAAACTTTACCATCTTTTAATGCTTTTGTGGATATGCCACTTTCTCTAGGTAACATTGATCCATTAGCTACAAATGCAATTAGCCCTCTATTATGTAATTCCATCCTTATATGTTCTTGGTCTTCTACAAGTTTTACTCTACTTATTAATTTTTCACTATCAATATTTTTATATATTAAAGTTTTCTCTACAATATTAGGTATAACATTATATAAAATCTTCTCTAGTTCTTTTGATAATACGCTTCGTCCTCTTGCTGGAAATCCAACATAAAGTCTTACTTCTATTTTATTCTCATCTATTATTATTGAAGTTCTCTTTAATATCTCTTGTGAGCATTTACTTATAGCTATTAATCCACTCTTCCCAGATCCAAAAACTCTTTCATTACACCTATTTATATTAGAATAAAATTCTCTTGTTAAATAATCTGCCACTGCAATGTTTTTGTTTTTATTATCAAAAAGTTCCTTTGGGAACTTAGCCACGTTTTGATTTACTATTATTCTAATCCTTGATGGTGATGCAAAAGGATCGCCTTGAACATAATCTATGCTAAGAGTATAGTTATCAAAATCATATTCTCCCTCTAAATCCTTATATAATCTATATGTTTTTCCATCAATTCTATCTAAATCTTTTTTTAACACTTGTGAATTTTTCATATAAATCTCCCTTTTTCATTGCTTACAACTTTAAAAGATGAGCCTAATATAAAGCTCATCTTACTAAATTCATGTTGTGTATATTTATTTACTCATCTGTAAAAATCTATTTTAAAATTGTTCTTCAATATTTTTTAATCCTACTTCAGCCTCTTTATGTTTTTGACGGCCTTCTGTTTGTATTCGAAGTACTTCATCAATGGTCTAATTTAGAAACATCTTCATCTACTAAATGATAAGGAAAAGTAGATACTATTATATTATTGTTCTTCAATAAGGTTTCCCTAATAAAGAAACTTGTATGGTTATGTAAAGCCTTACTCCAATGTCCATAAGTAACAAATTGAGGTACAATTACTGTTATTTTTTCATCTTTAGCTTTTGCATTTGCAATTAGTTCTATATTCTTTAAAAGAGGAGTAACTACAGCTCTAAATGGAGAGTATTTTGCAACAAGTAGTATATCCGTATCCAGTTCACTCCATCTCTGTTTTAGCCTTTCCATTGCTTCCATATCTGTTGAAATATTAAGCGCAATAACATTTCCACTTATACTTTGAGCATACTGAAGTGCACCTATAGTTGCCTTGTTTAAGCTGGCAATTGGAACTATTACAATATGAGTGTACTTTATTTTTAAATCTACACTCTTTAAATTTAGTTGACTAATACTTAATCCACAAGCAACTTTATTATAGTGAGTTTTAATTTTTAACTGTACTGCAATTATAATTATAATTAGAATTACAACTATAAATGCACCCTCACTAAATTTCTCTGCTAAAATTATTACTGTTGTTAATAAAGTAACCAAAGCACCGAATCCATTAATAATAGCACGTTTTACCCAACCTGTACTTCGTTCTTTTCTCCAATGGTTTACCATACCAAATTGACCTAAAGTAAATGATATAAATACTCCTACTGCATATAATGGAATCAATCTATGAGTATCTGCTTTGAATATAATAACTAGAAGACAAGCTATAAATGATAAAGCAATAATTCCAAAAGAAAAGCTAAGCCTTTTGCCTCTAATAGTAAATTGTCTAGGAACAAAACCATCCTTTCCTTCTATATACATAAGCATTGGAAAACCTGTGTATGATGTATTACATGCCATAAGCAAAATTAATGCTGTACTAAATTGTATAATATAATACATTATTCCATTATTGAAAACACCAAAAGCTATTTGTGAAATAACAGTAGGCCCATTTACAATTGGCACAGCCGTATAAAATATTGCAAGTACTGAAGTACCCCCAAATATGAAAAATATTAAAGCTGCTAATAATATCATAACTGTCTTTGCATTTTTTTGGCTCGGTTCCTGAAAATTAGGAACTGAATTACTTACTGCCTCTACACCAGTTAATGCAGAACAACCAGAAGAAAAGGCTCTTAAAATAAGAAATATTGATAAACCTTCTGTAGCCTTTGTAGGAATAGAATACATAGGCTCTGGATGAATATTTAGTACAAAATACTTAAACAAACCATAAAGAATCATGAAAATCATACTAAAAATAAAAATATACGTAGGTATGGCAAAAATTTTTGAAGATTCACTTATACCTCTTAAATTTAAAATAGTTAAAACTACAATTATAACTAAAACAAATACAACTTTATATTCTACTAATCCGCTAAATGCAGAAATAATAGCATCTGCCCCTGCACTAGCACTAACTGCAACTGTAAGTATGTAACTAATTATTAGTCCTGCACCAGCTGCGAGTCCTGCCTTAGTACCTATATTTTCTTTTGCAACCTTATAAGCTCCTCCTCCTTGAGGGTATGCTCTAATAATTTGAATATATGAAATTGTTAATATAATTAATAATCCTATAATCATAAATGAAGTCCATGTTAACCATTGATAAGCCAGCGTGCCTAGAACGATTAAAACAAAAAGAATTTCCTGAGCAGCATACGCCACAGATGATATTGCATCACTAGCCATAATTGCCAGTCCAAAAGGAATATTGTACTTTTCGTGACTACCTTGTTCATTAGCTAACGGTTCTCCTAATAAAACATCTAAAAATTTTGTAAGCATTTATTCATTATCCCCCTATATTATCATATAGAAATCATTGTATATTAATAATGCCTTAGAAAGCAATATTGTAATCCTTATTATATTGATGAAAAATGTAGAAATAACATTATGAATACGAATACATTTACTATTATTGCTCATTTTCTATTTTTAATACCTTTTTTTATTACAGTTCTAAATATTCTTCACTATATTAAATAGAGTGTATTATCTGCCGAGAACTTTTCACGAAGTCTTAATGAATATAAAAGTTCACTACCAGCAATTATAATGCTAACAGTTTCTACTACCAAACCTTTAGTAAATTTTATCACCAAGTTATCGGTGGGTTCAAAAAAATAAAAGGTACTTTCCCTTTTATTTTTTTATATATAATATATAATATATATATTATATATTTCCAGGGAGGTTTAGTTTTTTATGAATAATAAACTAACAGAAGAAAATATTAAAAGTTTAAGAGATGAATTAGAATATAGGATGACAGTAAAAAGAGCTGAAATAGCAAAAGAAAAATTAGTAGCTGCTGCACATGGCGATAGGTCAGAAAATGCGGAATATAAAGAAGCCTGTGCAAACTATAGAGAAAATGATAATAGAATCCAATATTTGTTAACTATGATTTCAACAGCAACTGTAATAGATGATAAGAATGTTGATAAATCAATATTAGGTCTTAATAGTAAAGCTAGAATTAAATTTATAGATGATGAATATGAAGCTATTGTAACATTAGTAACTACTATGGATTTAGACCCTGAAAATATGCTTATAAGTATAGAATCAGATTTAGGAAAAGCATTATTAGGCAAAAGAATTGGAGATATAGTTGAAGTTAATGCTCCAGGAGAAAAATATACAATAGAAATATTAGAATTATTAACTCAATAAAATAACCCTCGAAATCAACTTTTTTTGATTTTCGAGGGTATATTTTTATTTTTTATTCCTTTAATTCATCTGAAAATACTCTTTCAATATGTATTGCAAGATATCCAATTTCTACTTCTTTAATTTCTTTGTTTAATTCACTGCCTAATTTTTTGCAGATATCTTCAGCAATTTTAAATGACTTTTTAAACCGTTCCTTAATATAATCATTCATATCAAGCTTTAATACTTCACCCTTTAATGTTCTTGCTGTCATATATTTAATATGACTCATAAGACGATTATAGGATAAAGATTCAATATCTATTGTCTTTCCAATGTTCTTTTCAATAGATGTAATACAACTTCTGACAAGCATTGCCATTTCCATTGCCTGCGATATTTTTTCATTTCCCAGGCTTGAATGAATATGAAGTGCTATATAACCAATCTCATCTTCATTTATCTCAACATCTACTGCTTCTTTTATGATGTCTTTTCCCTTGCATGCTACTTCATATTCTTCTGAGAATAAAGCTCTAATGTCTGGTGTTAAAGGATTGCTTATATGTTCATTATTTTTTATTCTTTTAACTGCAAATGCAATATGATCTGCAAGAGGGCATAAAATGTTCTCATCTACTTCTTTAAATTTTTTTTGTGCTTCCGTAATGATAGCACTGGCAATTTCTAAAAACTTTGGTTCAATATTATTTATTATCTCTTTAGTTGAACCTCTTTCTGTTTCTTGTTGCAATAGATATATATGGGTATCCTCCGGTGCTTCCATACGTTCATTCACCTTTTTCCCAAAACCTATACCTTTTCCAAGCAATATATGTTCCTTATTCGTATCCATATCTATAGCCAGTACCCCATTATGATTTAATGCCTTTATCACTCTGAACATTTTATGCCTCCTCTTTACATGTTATTCAAATACATCAATGGCGATTATTGCTTCTCCAGCTTTTATCTCACCTGCATTTAATAAACGTACTTTTTGTTTATTGCTTAATGCTGTGCAAATTATTGGTGATGCAATAGATGGTGCATTAGCTTTTATGAATTCTAAGTCAAAACTTAATAATTTATCACCCATCTTTACCTTATCTCCATCTTTTACAAAAGTTTCAAAGCCTTTTCCATCTAGATTTACTGTATCTATACCTATATGAATAAGTAATTCAAGTCCATTAATTGTTGTTAATCCTACTGCATGTTTTGATGGAAATACAAAACTTATTTCTCCATCTGCTGGTGCTACAACAGTACCATCAGTTGGAATAACTACAACTCCATCTCCCATCATCTTGTTTGCAAATGCTGCATCTGGAGCTTCTGATAAATCTTTAGCAACACCTGTTAATGGACTGTTTAAGATTATTGTATTAATAACTTTTTCTTGAATTTCTTTTTCTTGTACTTTTTCTTCTTTATTTTCTTCTACTGTATTTATAGAAACTTCTTCATTTGGAGCTATAACTAAGTAATCTTCTAAATTTGATTTTATAACTGTTACTCTTGGTCCATATATAATTTGAACTCCAACACCTTTATGGATTAATCCTGAAGCTCCTGATTGTTTTAATAACGCTTCATTTACTAATTCCGATTTATGTACTGTACAACGTAATCTTGTTGCACAACAGTCAACATCTGAAATATTCTTCTTTCCACCAAGACCTTGACATATCATAGCTGAAAGTTCATCTACATTATCAGCATTTTTCTTTGCTTCTAGATCACTTCTATTGTAAAGTTTCACTTCTTCATTATCATCACGTCCTGGAGTCTTTAAATCTAATTTCTTAATTAATAAAGAGAATAATAAATAGTATACTACAAAATATACAACACCTACAACTATAACCCATATCCAACTTGTCTTTGCATTTCCTTGTAAGATACCAAATAGAAATAAATCAATAAATCCACCAGAGAAGGTCATACCTACTCCAACGTTCAACATGTGCATAAACATATATGCAAGTCCTGCAAATACACAGTGAATTCCATATAATAATGGTGCAACAAATAAAAATGTAAATTCAATTGGTTCTGTAATACCTGTAAGCATTGAAGTCAATGCTGCAGATAGTAACAATCCGCCTACTTGTTTTCTCTTTTCTGGTCTAGCACATCTGTACATTGCAAGTGCTGCTCCAGGTAAACCAAATATCATAAGTGGAAATTTACCTGACATAAATCTTGTTGCAGAAATACTAAAATGCGTTATTCCTGGAGTCGCAAGTTCTGCAAAGAAAATATTTTGAGCTCCTTCGATAACCTTTCCACCAACTTCAGCTGTACCACCAACTGCTGTTTGCCAGAATGGTAAATAGAATACATGATGAAGACCAAAAGGTATTAATAAACGTTCCATTAAACCATAAACCCATGTTCCTGCATAACCTGATGCGAGTACTATCTCTCCAACTTTATAAATACCTGCTTGAACTGGAGGCCAAGCATAAAACATTAAGATTCCAACAATTAAATATGTTACTGCACTTACAATTGGCACAAATCTAGTTCCACCAAAGAATGATAATACCTGTGGTAATTCAATTTTGTAAAATCTATTATGTAGTGCTGCTACACCAAGTCCTACAATAATGCCACCAAAAACGCCCATTTGTAACGAAGTAATACCAAGTACTGAAGTTGCTGCACCGCTAAGAAGAACATCAGTACCACCATTAATATTAATCATAGCACCTATTGATGCATGCATAATAAAGAATGCAATTGCTGCGGCTAGTGCTGCAACTTCTTTTTCTTTTTTTGACATACCTATTGCAACACCCATTGCAAATAGTAAAGGCAAATTTCCAAACACTACACTTCCTGCAGCATTCATTACAGAAAGAATTGAATAAACAAATGTACCAGGTCCGATTAAATTAGTAAGCCCATAAGCTTCAAGCATTGTTGCATTAGTAAATGAGCCACCTACACCTAAAAATAGTCCCGCAACTGGTAAAATTGCAATTGGAAGCATAAATGATCTTCCTACACGTTGTAAAACACCAAAAATTTTGTCTTTCATGACTTTTCTCCTTTTTATATAATTATTTTCGTATATTAGGATGTTTTTGAATACTTTGCACACAAAAAAGCATCAACTAACATAAACATCTCCCAATATTTATGTATAGTTAATGCCTGCTTACCAGTTACCAGTTACATACTATATCATTAACTTTAATCTACCACATTTAAAATCATCGGTCAAGGTTTTCGTTTATATTCATTTCATCATACGACATTATTATATATATTTCTTACAATTTTCATATTCATAAAAAAATATTATTTATTATTTTATAAGTACACTATCATTCACCATATTTTTTACTATATTTCACCTGTAATTTTATATTGGGATGTTTTTTACAAAACTGACTAATTACAAAATAGCAACTTGGGCATGGTTCCCATTTACTATACAAAATAAGATTTCCTTCATTTTTCAATTCTTTTGCTTCTATTTGTTTATGTATTTCTTCGATTATCTTTTTTTCGCTATCGTTAACTCTGTTATATCCAGTTCCTAGCTTACCTAATTTATTAACTTTACAACTTTTAAAAATTGCCGAATCTTTTGTTGGTGCAGTGCAATAATCTATTATATTATTACTACCACTTATTGCTTTAAATTCCTTATTATCATATATTGCTACTGCTATGTTTATAGTATCCTGTAGAGCTTTACTTTGATCTATTTTTAATGTTGTTTTTTCTTTTTCGCAAACTTTCATATATTTATTCATATTCTTTATTAAACGTTGCATTCTTGGTATGTTGTTACTTAAATATTCATGATACTCTACCGAGCCCTTCTTTGCTTTAATATATTCATAATTTATTTTTTTAGGTATTTCTATAGATATTGTTTTAGTTTTAGTTTGCGCATTATATGTTTCTTTTATGCCTTCTTTTCTAATAAGAACCATTTTTTTCAGTAGTTCAATATCTTTTGCATAAATATAGTCCTTATCTAATTCTTTTTCTAAATTATCCAATTTTGCTTTCTCGTCTTCATTTATTATTCCAGATATATTGCTTTTTATTTCTTCTATGGCTTTTATGATATCTTCAACATTATCTTGAGAGCCCATCACCCGTTCATATTCAATTCTATCTATATTTAGTTTTTTTATTTTACTTATTTTTTCACACAATTTGTCATGTTCATTTTCAAATAATATCATTTTTTCTATATAGTCCATAAAATCTCTAATATCATTTGCTCTATATGTAATCTCAGTATCCTGAAGGCACATATGCAATCTCTCTATTACACTATTATCCACTTCAAAAGTCCTTATAATTTTTTCTTTAAATTTTTCTTCCTCAAATTCATTTATCTTATATCCTTCTGATTTTAATGCATCCTTAAAATCATTTAAATTATTAATTCTTATTCGTTCTTTTTTTATCTTCTTTAAAGTCATATTTCTTTGTATCATACCCACCTCTTATCTTTTGAGCCCATGTTAGAAAAAGTAATGCAATATTTATTATTCAAGTATCAATATAATTAACATGTAACATTTTGTATATCATGCTCTTAAACTTAGCTTATTTTCCCACCATATTTTATTAATATATCTTCTATCTCTTTATTTTTGCACAGATATAATGGCGTATGTCCTTCATTATTTTTGGAATTTATATTAAACCCAAGAGAGATAAGAATTTTAAAAAAATCTTCAAAAATTTCAGTATTACAGTTCAAAAAATCATGATGTAATAAGTTATTGTTATATTTATCAGTATGTTTGATATCTGCTCCATATTTCACAAGAAGGTTCAAAAGTTCTACTGAATAATTAAAACTACAATAAAAAACAGGAGTTTTACCTGATATATTTTCAGCATTTACTTTAGCTCCTCTATCTAACAACAATTCAACAACATCAATTTTAGGTTTTGCTCTTGCACATATTCTATGCAAAGGTGTTTCTTTCAGGTAACTTTGATAGCTGTTGATGTCTGCACCACTATTTATTAAAAGTTCTATTACTCCGAAATAATTGTTTTCACAATTATCTATTGCTAAATGAAGCAGGCTCTTATTATCATATTTTTTATTAACATCACCTACATTTTTCAAGAAAATTTTAAGTTCATTCAAATTCCCCTCTTCTATTATTTTTAAAATAGATTTTGGCTTTGAACCAAACAAAATATCATGAATTTTCATGATAATTACCTCCTAATATTGTACCAACATAATCATATAATATAAATATATCAAACTTTAAATCACTGACTTCTTGTTGTTACTCTTATTTTTACTTAATCATTATATTTTAAAATTATTCCTCACCTCTTATTTCCAAATCATTGCAAAGTAAAAAATCCCCGTCAATACTTAATTAGTATTGTCGAGGATATGCTTGGTGGAGGCGAGGGGTATCGAACCCCTGTCCGAAAGCAGCTGAATTTGCCTTTCTCCGAGTGCAGTCTAAGTTTTAAGATTCCCCAAAAGCATCGCCCTTAGACAGGCTATACTTTCCGGTAGCTTCATAAATACCCCTTTAGCTCAAAGCTTTGCTAAACTTCGTTTCCTACTTAATGACACCAGTTATCCAAGCCGTAGGCAACCTGGGCTGATGAGTAGCTTTAAACTAAGCTGCTATTGCAAAATTGTCTTCTGCGTTTACATTAGTGCATACTTGATTTGCGAGGACACATGCTTCCCTCGACTCGCTTAACAAACCCTATCCCACCCCCGTCGAAGCCAAGGCGCCCCCACGTTGAAGATGGTTTAAAAACAAATTCAATTTTCAAAGAATAGTCATCTTATATTTCTTATTCTATATCAATCAATGGACACTGTCAACTGGAACATTGTTACTCTGCTATAATCAAAACTCCATAAAACCCGCATTATAACTATAAATAAGAGTCTTAAGGTGAATGTATAAATTTTATATTTGAAAACATTAACTTTCCATGTAATCATTTTATATCCAGCTTTTACTTTATTTCAATTGCAATCATTGTACAATCATCTTCTAATTTTCCATTTTCTAGTATAGTATCATCTAAAAATTCATCTATATACTCTTTAAACTTATATATACTAACTTTTTTCATATATCTTTGTACAATTTTATCTTCATCCAATATAAAATCTAATCCATCAGAAAAAAAGAACACTCTATCCCCAGATTCAAAAGAGATTATCATTTCAGAAAATTCACTATTTTCAAACATGCCTAAAAAAGCACCTTCAATAATTTTTTCTTCTACATCTTTATCTTTCTTTTGAAAAATAAATTGATTTATTCCTGCTCCAACTACTTTAAGTTCTTTTTTATTAAAATCCATACTAAAGCAGCATACAGCAATATAATTTTCCTCATAATAAGTCACCAATTTTTTATTTAAATTATTAACTATATTAATTGGATCATGTGTTATAGCCATTTCTTGAAGAAATAAAATATCTAATGCAGATATATTAAGAGCTGCTGATACTCCTTTTCCTCTAACATCTATGACTATTCCTATAATTAATTCCTCGCTTATTTTATGGATGTGATAAAAATCACCACTAATAGTATTCGCTGGTACATATATACTTACAGTATTAATAAACTCCTCTGCTGGGAAACATTTTTGTAGCGTTTTCCGTTGTAAATCAGCAGCTTTATTTAACTCTTGTTTAATCTTAGTAATATCTCTTATAACTGCTAAAATAGCCGGATTACCATCATCTTCTATATAACTACAAGATATCTGCAAATTAGTTAATTTGCTATCAGAAAAATCAAACTCATAATCATAAGTATCTTTTATTTTTTTTTGCGATATTATATTTCTAAATCGTTTGTGTAGAGCTTTTATATGTTTATCTTGGAAATATTTATATACATTACTATCAATAATTTCACTATGATCTAACCCAATTAAATTACAAGCCTCCTGATTTGCTAAAACAATTTTATTGTCTACTATAATAACTATAGGATCATGAAAATTATTAAGAATTTGTTTATATCTTTTTTTACCGTCTTGAAGTATTTTATCAAGAATCTTTTTTTCAGTAATATCCCTAAGTCTTTCAACAATAAATAATATTTCTCCATCTTCATCTAATACTGGATTGTAACAGATATCCATAAACTTATTCACTTCTGGAATATACCTTTCCTTGGTAATCATTTGCTTGGTTTTAATAACTTCTTCAAAATAACAATTTATACATTTTTCTTTTCTAGATAAAATTTCATAGCACATTTTGCCCTTTACTTCTTGTGGAGTTGTATTATAAAAACTATAGGCTGCTTCATTGAAAAAAGCTATTGTATAATCTGGATTATACACTCTTATAATATCAGGAATACCTTTCATAATTCCATTAATATTTTTTACTATATTTTTATTTTTAGTAACATCAATAGCAATAATTAAAATATATTTCTTTTTATTATCTATAAAATAAAATATATTTGCTTCAACATAAATATATTTTCCACATTTGGATTTTAGCATCATATCAACTTTATCACATCTTTTATGAATTATATTTCTATATAACTCTAAAACAGTTCCTTTTTTATCAAAGATAAAAATATCTGAAGGTTTTAAATCAGTAAAGTTTTCCTTTGAATATCCTAAGCTGCTACATGCCTTACTATTAACATCTATAAAGCATTTGGGTGCAAATAATTCATCAACTTCTAAAACAAATGCTAATTCATTTATTTTATCCCAAAGCTCTTTATAATTATTAATATTCAGTTCTATATTTTTATCTAACATTGCTACATCATCTTTGCTTCTATACATAACCCCAATTATCCTTTCAATCTAAATTACTTTTATCATAAGAATTTAGATATTTTTCATAAATATCTAAAAAAATAGTTGTCTCAATGCAAACTATATAAGCATATTGGACCACTATTTTTTCACTTCTACTATTTATGAATTTATTTGAAATACCTTATCCAATCTTGTAAGCTTAAATAACTTTTCAACTTCTGGTTTTAGCGACTTTAATTTTATACTTCCACCATTTTCAGTACATTTCTTATAAATTGATACCAATGCTCCAAGACCAGTACTATCTATAAAATCACACCCACTAAAATTAAAAGTAAAGTCTTTATGCCCAT
This sequence comes from Clostridium beijerinckii, assembly GCA_003129525.1. Classification (NCBI taxonomy): domain Bacteria; kingdom Bacillati; phylum Bacillota; class Clostridia; order Eubacteriales; family Clostridiaceae; genus Clostridium; species Clostridium beijerinckii. The sequence goes on from CP029329.1 coordinate 300,887, forward strand.
CTTCCATTAGTTTATTTACGTTAATTCTAAATATTGCAACTTCATCTACAACAAAGTTTTTAGGTATATTTATATTAAAATTATTTTCCATCAATTCTCACCTCATATTTTAAATCTTTCAACAAGTTTAGTTAATTCCTCTGCCATAGCACTTGTTTCTTCAGCTGTAGCTGTCAAGTTATTGATTGCACTTGCTTGTTCCTCTGCTACTAAGGATACATTTTCACTACCTGCAGAATTGTTTTCTGTTATTGTAGCTATTTCATTTATAAGCTTAACTACTTTATCAGAAGATGCAACTTCATCCCCAGTAATATCAAGTATTTCATTAACATGTGCAACTATATTATCTATAGCATTAATTATATTAACGAATGCTTTATCAGTTTCTGATACTATTGCTACCCCATTATCAACTTCTGCTTTAGCTTTTCCCATTGCAGTTACTGCATTTTTTATTTGTTTCATCATTTCATTAACCAATATATCTATTTCTTTAGCTTGACTATTTGATTCTTCTGATAATTTACGTACTTCATCCGCTACCACGCTAAAGCCCTTACCATGCTCCCCTGCCCTAGCTGCTTCTATTGCTGCATTTAGTGCTAAAAGATTTGTTTGCTCTGCAATAGAATTCATAGTATTTATTATTCCTCCAACTTGAACTGATAAACCATTTACACATTCAAGTGCTAGCGCAGTTTCATCACTGCCTGTACTAATAACATTCATAGCCTTTACAGTTTCTTCTACCTTTTCTCTTCCAAGATCAGCTACAGCTTTTGTATCAACAGCATTTAAACTTGTAGCCTTAGCTCTATTTTGTGCTAATTGAACAAGACTTGATAATTGTACTAATACTCCTGAAACATCTACTATTGATTCATTTTGTTTTTCTGCATCTTCTGCTACTTGATTCATTGTAGCACTAATTTCCTCTGTTGTAGCACTTATTTCTTCAGATGAAGCTGCCATTTCTTCTGAAGCTGCATTTAGCTGTTCTGCAGCATTAGTCACATTTCTGACTATATGATCCTGATGCTTTATCATTTCATTAAAAGAATTTCCAAGCTCTTCAATTTCATCATTACTTTTTATATTTATATTAACCGTTAAATCTCCTTCACCTGCACTTCTCATTAACTTTTCTAATTTTATAATAGGGTTAATAATACCTTTAGTTGAATATAAATAAGCACATATCATAGCAATAATAATAGATATTATAACAATAACTATTGTATAATTTCTGATACTTATTGCTGAAGCCATATATTCATCATAATCAGCTGTTACTGCAATTACCCAATTATCAACTGGTTGAAAAACAGTATATTTATACTCATTATTATAAGTATAAAAACTCTCCGATGTTTTTCCCTCTTTCATTTCATTTATAATAAGTTTAAACTTATCATTTGCTTTGTCACTTATATTTTCCTTTAAAATCTTGCTAGTATCAGGATGAGAAACAATTAATCCATTTTTATCAATCATATATGCATATCCATTTTCGCCAATTTTTATTTTCGATGCATAGCTTGAAATACTATCAAATTTTATACTTCCAACTAAAGTTCCAATAATCTTGTCCCCATCTTTAAGCGGATAAGCTATAGATATTGCAGTATTCCCAGTAATTCTAGATATTAATACATCACTAACTGTTTCTTCCCCACTACTAAGTGCTTTTTTCATAAAATCACGATCACTTAAATCTAAATCAGGTTCCTTTTTGTCACTCTCAATAATCACTTTACCATTAGCATCTGTAATGAATAATACCTCCATAGAATCCTCATTGTTTTTTTGAACATTTTGAATATATTGAAAAGCTGTATCAATATCAGATTGACTTAAATTTTGAGCTGCCTTTCCAAGGTCGCTATTTAAGCTTGCTATTTCTAAAGAATGCTTTACTGAGTCTATTGTTTTTTCAATTAAAGCAGATGTATCAGAAGTCTGTTCCTTCAATTGTTGATGAACAGATGCTTGTATAGAATTGGTAGCCATCGTATAAGATATATACCCCAAAAGCCCCATAGGTAAAGAGATAATAATAAAAAATGTGACCATTAGTTTTGTCTTTAAAGAGATTTTCATTAAAATTGCCTCCTAGTAATATATAACAGTGATTAGAGTATATGTAATCACTTTATTGTGTTAAATTCCTCTTTGTTTATAAAATATACTTTTTCATAGTTATAGAATTACATTCAAATTCCACTTCATCAGCATAAGAATATATAATATATAATCCTCTTCCGCACTCCTCTAAAATGTTGTCTTCATTTATTTCTTTATGATTCCTTAAGTTTTTAACTCCATCTCCACAGTCAGTTACAGAAACTATCAATAAGTTTTCTTTAAATTTCCACCTAAGTGTTATTGGCTTATTTTTATCACTATTGTTACCATGAATAAAAGCATTATTAATGGCTTCAATTATAATTAATTTTATTTCAAAATACTGTTTTTTTAAATTTAATGGATTAATAATATCATCTAGTTTTTCGCTAATATTATCTACTCCATAAAATAACATTTTACTCTGAGTAACCGGCATATTTAAATTCCCTCCTCTTTTAATATTAACATTACTTTCTATTATCACATTTATTTCATCATTTTTCAACATATACCATCATTTTATCATATAGTCTTACAAGGTTTATATTAATTTCCAATGTGCAACACATATTAAATTACATAGAATATCCTAAATTTGTATAAATAGAAGATTAAGGTACAATCAAAAAATAACTGTTCAAAAATAATTTAAAATTATCATTGAGCAGTTATTTCTTAACATATCTAATAATATATAATGTAAACTAACTTATTCTAATTGTGAGGTAAAAATAAATTAATTATGCAATAACAGTAACACTATCTTCTACATCCTCATATTTTTCTTTTACTATTAAATTTACAAACTTCTCTCCATAAGGAAGACAGAATTGTATAAATGGTCCTGTTGCTAGCATAGCTATCACTGTTCCAATTCCAATTTTTCCTCCTAATATAAATCCTATAATTAAAAATCCACCATCTAATCCAATTCTAATCCAACGATATTGAACTTTAGTTTTATCTTGAATGATAAATGGAACAATATCATTTGGAGCAACTCCTACATTAGCCGCTGATAAAACTGCAAATCCAATTGCAATTATTAAACATCCAAATGCAACTAATAATGCTTTTATAACATAGTTATAAGATTCAACGGGGAAATACGAAACTACTTTTACTCCAAGGTCAATAATTGGCCCTACACCAATAACACAAATCAATGTTCCTATTTTTATGCGGCTCTTTTCAACTAAGACTATTACAACAAATAGTATAATTAATATAATCATGTTAGCTACTCCCGGTGTTACCTCTGCAGTTCCACTTATTAGTTTAACTAATGAAAAATCCTTTAATCCTGTTTTATTTAATGTGAATGCTAATCCTTGAGTAAATACTGTAAATGGATCAGAACCAATATTAGCTTTTAAAAATAATGCTACTCCAAACTGGATTATACTCATTCCAACAAAAAATAGGACTAATCTTTTAAGTAAGTTAATTGCTTTGTTCATATTTTTTCTCCTTTTTATATAATTTATTTTTTACAATTGGGATGTTTGCATAATTTTTCCGCAAAAAAAAGCATCAACTAACATAAACATCCTCAAATATCTATGCATAGTTAATGCCTGCTTACCAGTAACATACTATATCATTTATTTAATTTATCATATTTACAATGATCCGTCAATAATTTCATTAATATTTATTTCATCAAAAAAACAATTTCATTTGTTTAAGCTAAAAGAGCATTTGAACAATATGTTAAAAAAATAAAAGTTTTCTCTTTAAGTTCTTAACTTATTAGAACAAATGCTCTTATAATTTATTTGTATTTAAATAAACTCAATACAACATATGTTTTGGCTGATTGTTGATTTATTCTACTTTTGTTGTAAATATTCATCTATAGCTTTTGCTGCTTTTTTACCAGCTCCCATAGCTAAGATTACTGTTGCTGCTCCTGTAACTGCATCTCCACCAGCATAAACGCCTTCTTTTGTAGTAAGACCAGTTTCATCTTCAGCTACGATACATCTTCTCTTATTAATTTCTAATCCTTCAGTTGTTGAAGATATTAATGGATTTGGTGATGTTCCAAGAGACATTATTACAGTATCTACATCCATAACAAATTCTGATCCTGCAACTTCAACTGGACTTCTTCTACCAGATGCATCTGGTTCTCCAAGTTCCATTCTTACACATTTCATTCCTGTAACCCATCCCTTTTCATCTACTAAGATTTCAGTTGGGTTAGTTAAAACATCGAATATTACTCCTTCTTGCATAGCATGATGTACTTCTTCAGCTCTTGCAGGAAGTTCAGATTCTCCTCTTCTATATACAATATGACTTTCAGCTCCAAGTCTTAATGCAGTTCTTGCTGCATCCATAGCAACATTTCCCCCACCAACAACTGCAACTTTATTTCCAGTTCTAACTGGAGTTTCATATCCTTCTACAGCTGCTTTCATTAAGTTAACTCTTGTTAGGAATTCATTTGCAGAGCATACTCCATTAGCATTTTCTCCTGGTATTCCCATAAATCTAGGAAGACCTGCTCCCGAACCTATAAATACAGCTTTAAAATCTTCATCTTCAAACAATTCATCTATTGTTATTGTTCTTCCGATAATAACATTAGTTTCAATTTTAACACCTAATTTTCTAATATTATTTACTTCATTTTTAACAACTTTTTCTTTTGGAAGTCTGAATTCTGGAATACCATATTCTAAAACTCCGCCTGCTTTATGAAGTGCTTCAAAGATTGTAACATCATATCCCTTTTTAGCTAAATCTCCAGCACACGTTAATCCTGATGGACCACTTCCTACAACTGCAACTTTGATTCCATTATTAGGTTCTGTTGCACTTAAATCAACATTATGTTCTGCTGACCAGTCTGCTGTAAATCTTTCAAGTTTACCTATAGATACAGCATCACCCTTTATACCTAAAACACATCTTTGTTCACATTGCTTTTCTTGTGGACAAACTCTTCCACAAACTGCTGGAAGTGCACTATATTTTGCAATTTCTTTTGCTGCATCTTCAAATTTTTCATCTTTAACATGAGCAATAAATCCTGGTATATTAATTGATACCGGACAACCTTCTACACATTTAGGATTTTTACAATTTAAACATCTTGCTGCTTCTTTTGTAGCTTCTTCTTCGTTATATCCTAAACAAACTTCTTCAAAGTTTGTAGCTCTCACCTTTGGATCTTGTTCTCTTACAGGTATTCTAACTAATCTTTCCTTCATATCCATTACTTATCACCTCTACAACCGCAGCCACCATTACTATGAGTAGCTCCTTCTTCTGCCTTTAATTGAATTTTTCCTTCTTCTGTTTTATACATAGTTTGTCTTCTCATTGATTCATCATAATTTACTAGATGCCCATCAAATTCAGGTCCATCAACACAAGCAAATTTAACTTCACCGCCAACAGTTACTCTACATGCTCCACACATTCCAGTACCATCAACCATTATTGGATTTAAACTTACTGTAGTTGGAATTTCTAATTCCTTAGTTAACATAGAAGTAAATTTCATCATTATCATTGGTCCAATAATAATAGCATGATCATACTTTTTACCTTGATTATTAACTAAATCTTTAAGCATATCTGATCCAGTTCCTTTAAATCCATATGTTCCATCATCAGTTGTTACATAAAGATTCCCAGCAACCTTTCTTAATTCTTCTTCATATATTAGTAGGTCTTTTGTTCTACTTCCTAATATAACATCTGTATCTATTCCTTGTTCATGCATCCATTTTACTTGTGGATAAACTGGTGCCGCACCAACTCCACCTGCAATAAATATAATCTTCTTTTTCTTTAATTCTTCTATATCTTCATGTATTAATTCACTTGGTTGTCCAAGAGGTCCAACAAAATCAGCCACTTCTTGTCCAACTTCATATGAAGCTAATTCCTTTGTTCCTTTTCCAACAGTTTGGAAAACTATTGCAACAGTTCCCTTTTCTTTATCATAATCTGCTATTGTAAGTGGAATTCTTTCACCTTTTTCATTATTCTTTATAATAATAAATTGACCTGGTTTTGCAGATTTAGCTACTCTTGGAGCTTCTATATCCATTAAGAATATATTATCTGTAAGTTCCTTTTTGCTAATTATTTTATACATGCCATAGCACCCCTTTTTATTATGTTAAGTTTTAGACACATGAATGAAAATAACAACTCAAAAATGCATTATATATTTTGTGATACCCTTTTATTCCATAAGTTAAACTAAATTCAGCTGGAATATAAAATTCCACCTAAAAATTTTTACTTTATATCACTCTAAAATGTAAGTTATTATCATAGTAATCTATTAACGAACTTACCACCGCAGGATAATACAAAACAGACAAGCATACTGGTATATTATTTTTTAAATGTGCCCTATCACTTTATTATATAGTTTACACTATTATTCTGAATTTTTAAAATACTTTTTATTAAATTTCCTGTGTTTTTATGTTTTTTTGAAAATTATTTATCATATTGAATTATTTTCTGACACATTATATTTACAAAATAAGAAATAAGCGGCAAATAATTTACAAAATGTAAAATATTTGCCACTTATACTGTTTAGTAGTAGTTTATATAATTAATATTTCCCTGTTCATAAGTAATATGTTTTTCATTTAAATAAATGATTTATTTTTTGATTCTGCCTTATCTTTATGTAATTTAATTAATAGGTAAAACAATTTTAAATTCAGTTGCAATATCGGTACTCTTAACATATATTTTCCCATTATTACTTTCTATCAAGTCTTTAACAATACTTAATCCATATCCATGGCTATTATCAGTATTGTCTTTTGTTGTAAATCCAACTTTAAAAATATCTTTTAAATGATCTTCTTCTATTTTAGGTCCATTATTTTCTATTTTTATTACGACATTGCCTAAATATTCATAACTTTTCGCAATTATTATCCCTTTACCGTTCATTGCTTTAATTGCATTATTTACTATATTGGATATTACTCTATAATACTCCATTTCATCCATCTTTATTAAGTTAAAATCACATTTTTCCTCTATTATTACATGTATTCCTTTATCTATAGCCGGCTTTAGCGCCAATGATAATAATGATTGTTTATTTTCACCAACTTCTACAGCTGTTGGTATAGAATCATTATTGTTTATAATATCTTTTAATGATTTTTTTAAATCATCAAATCTTTCCATAAGACAAAGTCCATATAAATAAGAAATTTGTGCTCCATAATCATGTTTAATTTTACTAAGCTCATTGTTTTTGATTTCTAAAGCTTCATTCATTTCAAAGATTTGCTTTGATTTCTGTTTTATTTTCGCAAAATATTTTATAATAAATATTAAAAATATACATAAAATTGTTATTATTATATTTTTCAACAGTTTTGACTCATCATTATAAATTATTAAATAAAAGGCTACAATAAAATCTAAACAAAAACTTGTTATTATTAATACGATCATATTAATTTTTTCACTAACCATTAATTTATATAATTGTATAAATTTATCTATATATCTTATGCATAAGTATGCCAATAAAATTTGAGGAATATATATAGTTAAAATCTGTGCTATATACTCATAATCTACTGATACTAATTCTTTTATAACCCCAAAAAATAAATTATTAAATATAATAGCATTAATCAATATAAAGCAATATATTAACGTATATGGTGTTAATGCTCTGAACCTATCCTTTTTATATAGTATAATTATCAATACTAAACATGCTATGTGTATTATAAATACACATACTGAAAGGTTACCCCATATGCTTGTAAAGCTGCTATTTATAACCAAAAAAGTTATAGTCATTAATGTTAATTTCAGTTTATTTACTTTGCTTTTACCGCTTATACAAGATTCTACTGAATAAGAAAAAATCATCGCTTGAATCATAGAATTTATTATATCTATTGCCAATAACGCCACTAAACTTCCTCCTTAGTTAATTTCAATATAACTTATCTCAATTTTTTCATAGATTCAGGCATTTCTTCAATCCCTACTGAACCAGCTGATGCTGGACTAAATATAATCATTGAAATTGATAATAGCTTCAATGCTTCACCTAATATTCTTTTAATTTTCATAAAATCTATCTCCTTTTAATTTTATAATTTACCATTGACAATTATAAATTTTAGCTTTCTCTTTTATTAAACATTAGTGCAGTATTAAATAAGATTGTCCAAGTTATTAATGAATAATAACTACTATAGTTATATAAAGCTATAGATATTACACAAAGTATTATTATATTTCTTAATCCTCTAATCCTATTTTTGATTATCAATTCGTGGCGCGTAATTGGCATTTTAGGATTTATTACTGGTGCTTGATTCCATATGCAAAATATGCTTAGGAAAATTAAGATGCAATTACTTATAAAACTAAGATTACATTGCAAACTTAAAATCAATATTCCAGCTGTTAATAGCATTGTAGCTATAAAACACTTAATTTGCGAGTCTTCATGATAACCTCCTATAAAAGGTTTAGTTACACACATTATCGCTAAAATAATTGTAACTTCTTTAAAATATCCAAATAAAGAAAAAATAATTATTGAGCACGTCATTTTTATTGATTCAAATAAAATAGTTTTTAAAGCATATTCCATTTGTTCAAGTTCATCTTTGCTATAATTTTCATTAGTTGCTATACTATTTATAATTTTTTTAGAAACACTTCTCACCATTTTTATCTCACTTTTACATATTTAAAAATTTACATATAGTATAACCTCTTACTTGTTAATTCTCAACATATTTGTTATGTTTTCACTTGCAAAAGTTGTTATAATATAAACATTAACGTCATAAAAAAAGAACTTTATTTTATCTATTCTTTAATTTTTGTCCATATAATAGATTAAGACATATGCAAATGTTAGTAATTGAAATACTAAATTTATTCCATCTATAATATTTAATACTAAATACTTCCATATCATTTCATATTTATACTTTATCTCAAATCCTTAATAAATTCAAGCATTTTTCTGCTAATTTCTACAAAAACATTATATTTTAAATAATGTAATCATTTAATAATATATTTTTTTGTAAATAGCCATCGGTAAACCTACACTTATTTCATAATGTATATGTTTCAATTTTAATTCTTCAGTAAAATCATATGACTATAGGTTATTTTTTTCAATATATATCTTGCTTAAATAAATATTGCAGTCAATTATTTTATGAACTTATTGTTGTGAACATTGAACAATGTTAATATAATGTTGTTCAATAATTGAACGGTATTGTAGATTAAATTTAGGAGGATAGATTTATGGAAAACATGTCTTATTGGAAAGAAGTTTGGGAGAGAAAAGGAAATGGTAATACTAAATCCTTGGAAGAATTGGATGGTTATGAAGATACTTCTGCCGATGTAAAAGAAATAGCAAGACAAATTGTTAAAGAATTAGATATTAAAGAAACTGATAAAGTATTAGAAGTAGCTTGTGGTGCTGGCGGATTAGCTCAATATATAAAATGTGGTGAATATGTTGGGGTTGATTATTCTACTTCCCTTGTAAAAAAACACATAGAGCTACTTAACAATTCCGTTTTACATGGCGAAGCAAATGATTTGATTTTTAAAGATAAAACCTTTGATAAAGTAATTTGCTTCGGAGCATTTCATTATTTTCCAAATCAAGAGTATGCAAAACAAGCAATTGCTGAATTAAAAAGAGTTGCTAAGGAAGCAATATTTATTGGAGATTTACCACTAACTTCACATAGAGATGAACATTTACTTTATGATAAAAAAGATTTCATCGATTGGAAAATCATGGATGGATACTATAATCCATGTAGATTCAATGTTTCTCTAAAATTGATTTAATTCATACACCACGGTTATTATGCAACATATATACTCAAGGTGAAAATTAGGATTAATTGAATAAACTACCGAACTGAAGGTCATGCATTTGTTCGGGTTACATCAGAAGATTTTGTTGGCTGTGCTTCTTGATTATAAGTTGTTCCAAAACGCTTGTTCAAAGCTTGCCTTTGAGGCTAGAATTTTGGGCACAACTTCTAATCTTAGAAGCACCCAGCAAAATCTTCAGTAACCGTAACAAACGCATACCATCCCTTTAGGTTTATTAGTAGTAAATTTTAATTCTTACATTACTGCAAGTCTTTTTATGTTTCGCAATACCCGTAAATTATCTTGTTCCTGAAGATCCGAATCCCTTATCGTTTCTTTCACTATCTGATAATTCTGATGTTTCTATTATGTTAACTTTAAATACAGGCTTTATTACCATTTGAGCAATTTTCATTCCTTGTTCTACTTTAAAAATTTCATTACTGTGGTTGATTAAAATAACTCCAATTTCCCCTCTGTATCCTTCATCTATAGTTCCTGGTGAGTTCAATGTAGTTATTCCACTTTTTAATGCTAAACCACTTCTTGGTCTTATTTGAGCCTCTGTATTTTTAGGTAACTCTATCTGTATTCCTGTATGTACTAAGCCTCTTTCCCCTGGATTTAAAGTCAGTTCTTGTACTGCATATAAATCTAATCCTGCATCTCCTTCATGAGCATAATTAGGTATTACAGCCTTATCATTAATTTTCTTTATTTTTAATATATACTTTTCCATTTTAACACCTACTTTAAAATTTTATATTGATTATGATTATATCTCACTTATAATCAATTCACAATTCATAATTAACAAATAAGTACATAGAGTAAGTTGGAAAAATAAAATAAGAAAGCTATATTATTATAAAAATATAGCCTCCTTATTTTAAATACAATGCTTATGTTTATTTTGTGATACATTTTTTTTAATTCTATTAACTATAATTAGTTTCTGTTTTTTATTAACACTATCTATTATTATCTCATTCCAATTTATATACTTAGGTTTTTCAAAATATCTTTTATCTATAATTTCTATTATTCTATAGCATCCTTCTTCAACTTCTGAAAAAACAACTTTCCCTTCTTCATCTGTTATTTTAGATGTAATAAGAACTGGAGATAACCCATTTATTTTATATAAATTAATTTTCACCCCCTGAAAACATTCATTTTCTCCACAATCCAATATTGATGTAACTACAATTTCTCCATTCTGAGCTTTATTATCTTCTTCTGACATTTCAATGTTAACACTATCTATATATCTATTTTTAATTTTAGAAATAGTATCATCCATAAAAAATTCCTCTTAACTTTATTTCTCTCTATATAATATGATTAGAAAAATTTTATGTGATTATGATTTTATATATCTTAGGCATGTTCAAAAAAAGATTGGAATACCTATTTCTGCAAAACAATTTAATAAATTATAATCATTACAGATAAACTCTTTTTTATTTACTGAAACAGATAGATATAAAAGAGCTAAAATTTCACCATTGCATATTATTGGAGCTATACAAACAGATCTCCAATCAGGCATTCCGTGTTGGTTGTAGTTGTCCATACTTTCCCAGTCAACTAAGTATCTTCCCTTTTCTTCTTCAATACTTGTATAAATTAATTTATAGTTGAATTTTTCAACTACACACCAGCCATCATTTGATCGTTGCTTACTATACATATCAACGATTTTTTTATCCTTTACAATAAATACTGTAGATGTTTCACATTCAATGCACTGCATAATTTTTAAAGTAAATTCATAAATCTTTTCTTCTTTATTGCCTCTATATTTAACTATATTAGCTACTTCTTTTAGAATTGAAGCCAAATTATAGTCTTTTGTTGCATTACCTGATAAAACTCCAGTTAAATCATTATTAGTGCTACAGCTTGTTCCATAATCTTTATCCCAAAGAATATATCTGTTTTTCCCTTCATTCTTTGCTTTATATAATGCTTGGTCTGCTCTTTCTATTATTTCTTTATTATTTAATGATTCATTGGCACTCATTGCTATACCAATACTTATAGTAACTTTCCTTCTATCTCCTAAAATCTTTGCATTTTCAACATTTATTCTAATTTTCTCTGCCATTTTTATAGCCTTTTCTTTATTTACATTAGGTAAAAGTACTATAAATTCTTCGCCTCCATATCTTCCTATGATATCTCTCTTGCCTATACACTTCTCAACTTCTTTTGTTAGCTTAACTAGAACTTCATCGCCTGTTTGATGCCCATATTTATCATTTACTCCTTTAAAATCATCAATATCAAACATTATTACAGCAAATTCTCTTTTTTCTAGTCTTTCACTATCTAGCAAGAATATTAGAGCCTCTTCAAAATATTTTCTATTATATACTCCCGTAAGCTTATCTAAAGTAGAACTTATTGTAAGATTATACTTTTCTAATAAAAAGGTTAAAAAGGGTTTAAATTTTTCTATTGTTTTCTTTGATTCAGCATTTATATAATTTACTGCATTATTAGTAATTAGAATTAATCTTGCATTGATTCCAGTACTACTATTTATATCTTTTTCTCGATTTATTATTTTCATATACATACAGGCTTTTATGCCGTCCTTCAACACCTTATTATCTAATTGATAAAATCTCAAATCATTATTGCAAATGAAAAATATATCTTCTTCTGAATCTAATTTCAATGAAAAATATCTATTCATTTCATTTTTATCACTAATCCTATAGGTGCATATAACTTCATTTTCTCCATTATTATTTTCCGTAACTATCATTGCCTTATCTGCTAATGTTAATCTTGCCATGTATTTCATTACATTTTCTATATTACTAATGCAATCATTGGAAAATCTATCAAATACCGTGTAAATGTCACTTAGTTCATTATAATAACATTTTTCATATGAATTTTGCATTAACTTAAATACATATTCATTACCTAATATATTTGTTAAGTCTAATTCATTTAAAACTTCATTTATTTCTTCATTTCTTTTCATAAATTCAATTTCTTTAAATTTCATATTAATGTTTAAATCACTAGTTAAACATTTTATAAACAACTTACGAGTTTTTAAAAAACCACTATTGTTTATATATAATATTTTATCATTTTCTGCTAATGCATTGATCATATCTGTATGGAGTGCTATAGACTCATAATAATAATTCATTGCCAGTTGATTACACTTAAGTTCACTATATTTTTCTCCAACCATAGTATATATATCAGCTTTAATTTCTTGATTATTTATAAATGCACATATTCTTAGAGCTTTATTTATTAGAAAGTTATAATAATTTTTATACCTAAAATTAAATTCTAAAAAAATATATATTCCTTCTAAGTTATAATCTTTTGGATACTCTTTAAGGTCTAAAAATAATTTTTTAGCGAAATCATAGTATCCTAATAATAAAATTCGTCTTATTGCACTTATTCTAATTTCAAGTTCAATATCTGTGTTTTGTAATTTTATAATTTTATGATTCAATTTATTATATACATTTTTTATATCATCTTCATTCTTACACTTATATAGCATAAGCTCATAATATTTACAAATTATGGTTTTATAATGAAGATTTTGAGTATTAAATATTAATGTATATATTTTTTTTAAATGCTCATATGCAACAGCATAATTACAAACCAACAAATTATATAGGGCATACGTATAGTTTGAATTAATTACATCCTCTTCTAGTAATTTAATACCTCTCCGCATTTGATTTATTAAATAATAATATTGTATCGCTAATTTTATTTTTCTTGATTTTATATACAATAAGCAAAGTTCATTACAAATATTAAAAGAATATGACTCTATGCCTTCTTCTCTTTCTCTTTCTAATGCTCTCAGTAAATATTCTTCTGCATCATCATACTTTTTTTCTTGACTATAAATCTTTGCAGTATAAATTAAACCTAATATTTCTTTTTTATATACCTTATATTTATTGCTTAGCTTTGTAATTTCCAAATATTTTTCTAAAATTATTTCATTAGAATCTCCATCTTCCTTGCAAATGCATGCATCAAGTAATTTGCTAGATAGTTCCCCATTAATATTATTATTATTTATAAATATTTCAATTGCATATAAGCATAATTTTCTAGCTTCTTTATAATTTTCTTTTTTTATATTCTCCCTTGCAAGAGTAATTGTTACCCAACCATATATATCTTCTTTTATTTTATTTTCTTTACATATAATTAGTGCTTTCTTTGCATTAATTAATGTTTGTTTATGGTTATATTCTGACCTATATTTTAATGAAAGTGCATAATAATAATATACTTCACCCTTAGGATAAAAGTTTATATCTAATAATCTTCTAATACAATTCAAAGAATAGTCTATTCCAGTATCCATATCTGTGATATCATAAATTTTTATAATTATCATTTCAAGTAATGTATATATCTGTATGTCTAATTCATCATTTTGTACTGCAAATTGATTTGCTTTTTCGAAGTATTTATAACTTTTTTCATGATTTGATTTTTTTTCATAAAGTTTTGCAATATCTATAGCCACTTGACTTGAATTTAAATTATCAGGATACTTTAAAGCTTTCTTATAATAAGATATTGACTTTGTTGTGTCTGCCAATAAATCTTGTACTTTTGCATATTTTAATATATAAAAATATGCTTTTTCATAATTTTTACCTCGTTCTAAATGAATTAAAAATTCTTCTATATAATAATCTGTTTCAAATAAAATTTCTTCAAAGAAAATAGATGCATTATAATGCATTTCTATCTTTTCATCTTTACTAATCTTTAAATACAATATATTTCTTAATAAATTATTTGTAAATCCTACAAGCATACCTTTATCACTTATCTTATCTGCTAGAAAACCTTTTGATTTCAATACTCTGTAAACTTCTATATTTTCTGGTTCTGTTATTATATATTTTAATATTATTTTCTCAGATAATGGAGTTTCAAAAATTGATAATTTTTTTAGAATACTGATTTCTTCTTTATATAATGAAGAAATGTTTACTTCTAATTTTTCTTGTAGCATTTTTGGTATTAGTATATCCTTTGCTTTAATATTAGTTTTCCACTCACCAAAAGCTTCATCAAAATATAAAGTTTTGTTTTCATATAATTCTTTTATTACACCACTTATGTATTCTGGACTCCCTAAAGTCTCAGAATGTATTTTTACTGCTAATTTATTAATTTCTTCATTTGTATTTATCATACCTTTAATCATTTTAGTTGTATTGTATTGATTAAAATAATTTATTTTGTATTCTTCATATTCTTCTAATTCTTTAAGATCCCTTATAAATCTTAAAAATTCCTCATCACTTTTACTTTCATTCATGGAAAATATTATCATCACATTTTCTAAGTTATTTCCTAAAAAGGCAATATATCTAATAAATAATTTAAAGACTTCATTTCTTTTATCCAAATTATCTATTAATAAAACAAATGGTTTAGTCATCGTATACTCAGTTATAAACTTACCAATTCTATTAATCAACTGAAGCTTTTGTTTCTTTTCATTATTAATAGGATCATTTTTAATCAAAATTGATATAAATTTTTTTATATAAATTTCATATTTATCTATTAAATTCTTGTCTGTCTTTTCATAAATATAATTTAATATAGTATTATATTCATACTCTTTATTAATATTTTCATTTATTAAATCTCCAGTATATATAATATCTTTAAAATACTTACTTTCTAATTTATATTTAATTTCTTCTAAAAGCCTACTCTTTCCACTTCCAGCTTCACCACTAAATGCTATAATTTTATAATTTTCTTTACTTTCTAATATTTTTTGAAAGTTTTTTTCTATTATTTTTATCTCTTCCTCCACACCAATTATATCCAAATCGGTTTCGAGTTTATTTAATGCGGAACTCATAAATAATTTATAATTCTTTCGCATTTTATTATTTATATCTTTTATAAAGTATTTAAGCTTAAATGATTTGTTGATGTTGTTTACTTGATTATATATTTTTTTTATATAATTTAATTCTTTTAACTGATTCTTAAGATTTTCTTCAGTGAACATTTGATTGAATAAGTTTATAACTTGTTCTATATTATCCTTATTTTTATTTACGTCTTCTCTAATTTCAATATTACATTGATAAGGTAATGAATTTATGGATGAAGTTAATAAATTAAATTTATTTATTTCATGTTGTAATAAATTTTTTATTTTAACCTTAATATCATTTTTTTCATTAGGAATTAATATTATATCTTTAATTGTAATATCATCAAATATATATCCTTGCATATTTAATGTATTAATAGCTGCACATAATTCCATAAATACATCTAATTTTTTATGAGAACTGCATTTTTTAAGATAAGTTTGAGTATTAATTTCATATTTAATATGTTCCATTAAATATCCATATTGAGGTTTATCTAATTTTACACCGTTAAGACTATAAATTATTTCAATATTAATAATATTAATAACATTATCAAAATTTAAATTTCTAATTGTTTTAAATTTACTTAATAAATATTCTCTTGTTTTTTCATATGTAAAATCATTTTTTAAAATACACAGCACATACTTATTATTTTTTTCTATATCTATAACTAGGTAGTTTGAAAAGTTTTCTTCACTACTTATCTCATATTCTATTAAATACTTATTATTCACACTTCTCAATATTAATTCAACCCTTTTCCTTTATAAATGTTTCACTTTATAAATCCAATTGTAATTATACCATATTTTAGCATGTGCCCAAAGTTTATTATATTTAAGTATCCGTCTCTTTAATTCTTAATTTTAAAAATCTAAAGCAATTTATCTCCTAGTAAATATTTTAATATAATAAATATTATTGCACATAATATTGTTATACAAAAATATTTATGAAGGTGATTATATGAATTTAAAATTTCTTAAAAAATATATTCCAATTATTCTAATCATAATTACAATAATTAATTACCAAGCAATTAATACTATTACTGTTGATGCTAGTGAACAAAAAATAATATATTTGACTTTTGATGATGGTCCTGCTGGAAAAGTAACTAAAAATATATTAGATATACTAAAAAAAGATTCTGTTCCTGCAACATTTTTTGTAATCGGAAGCCAAATTAAAGGTCAGGAAAATTTAATAAAAAGAATGTATGATGAAGGTCATTCTGTTGGTCTTCATAGTATGAGTCATAAAAAAATTTGTCTTTATTCTTCTGATGAATCATTCTTAAAAGAAATGCTTGATACCCAAGAAACAATAAATTCTATAGTTGGTTTTAAACCCACCATATTAAGATTTCCTTTTGGTTGCAATAATAATTATTATAGAATTTCTGAGTCCATGGTTAATTTACTTCATAAAAATAATTTAAAGATTTATGATTGGAACACTGATAGTGGTGATGGTGCAAATCCTAACTCTAATCCTAGTGTATTTATTAAAAATTCTAAAAGTAATAAAGATTCTGTATTCTTGCTAATGCATTGTGCATATATGAGTAAAAATTCTGTTAAAGCTCTGCCTGATATAATTAAATATTATAAAGATAATGGATATGAATTTAAAGTGATTGATGAAAATACCCCTGAAGAATTTCACTTCATAAAAAAATAATACAATATATAAACTAATAAGTAGAATAGAAGGCTTATTCACCCTCTATTCTACTTATTATCATAAATTAATATTTTTTATCATTTCTCTATTGTTCCACTGCATAAGCACCAGTAATTGCTACTGATTTTTCTATAACCTTAAATAATATAATACCTACTATTACATTTAATACTGCTGTTGGTATAACTACAGTCGTAAATAAAAGACTTAATTTATCAAATGGTATTCCACCAAGCATCATTAATACTGTTATGAAAATAGTTCCACTAATCAATGTTCCTATTGGTAGTAAAATACTAATTTGTTTCAATTTGCTCAAATTTTCTCTTAATGGAATTAAAACTAAATACATAATATTAGAAGTTATAAATTTATCTATTATATTAGGTAATTGACCACCTGGCGTTTTAGTCGTTAGTGCTGCAAATACACCTACTATAATTGCACATATTAATGTAGTTTTATAATCTTTATTATATACTATTATTATAAATAGAATTGCTAATGATAAATCTGGTTGCATTGGTACCCCAAGTAGAGGTGTAAGTTGATGTAAAATTGCCCCTATTGCTATTAAAATTGCATTTGTAATCATTCTTTTAGTATTCATTATAAAAATCCCCCTTGTTAATATTTAATATTTATTTCTATGGTAAAATCACTTTCTTTCATAACATAACTATCACGTCCCTATTTTTAAGTATAAAAAAAACTCCGTCCTATAATTAATAGGACGGAGATTATCCGCGTTGCCACCTAGATTGCATAAAATGCCTCTCATTTCAGATACATACATATCTTATTCGCTATAACGTGCGACTTACGGCTAAACTACTCTCATAAGATTTCATATCGCTCCTCAAAGGCCCATTCATCATTAACTTCCGTACTGAAATCTCACTATCTTCAGCTCTCTTTGACATTGTATCATGATTACTATCCCTTTTCTTAGGATTTATTTTATACTGTTATATTATATTCATAAGACTTATTTGTCAACACTTTTATTTAGGCACATTGAAAAAAATAACAAGTAAGCACTCTAATATATTACTTTGTTATTTTCTTTCACGTGCCTAAATTTCTTTTCCAATTATATTTTTTATTCCATCAAACATTCTAGGCTTACTAAAATAGTATCCTTGAACAACATCACATAATATTGTTTTTAAATACTCAACTTGAGATTTCTCTTCAACTCCTTCAGCAACTACTTCTATTCCTAATTGATGTGATAAATTAATGATATTTTCTACAATGCATTTACTTTTAGGATTGCTCATTAAGTCAATTACGAAGCTTCTATCTATTTTTAGTACATCTATTGGCAATTTAGTTAAATAGTTTAAAGATGAATATCCAGTTCCAAAATCATCTAAAGCTATACTTACACCCAAGTTTTTAATTTCTTCTAGAATTTTCACATTCTTATCAAAAGATTTCATGAGCATACTTTCCGTAATCTCAACTTGAATATATTTAGGGTTAATTTTATATTTATTAATTAAACTTTTAAATTCTAATAAAACAATATCTTCTCTAAGTTGCATTTCCGATAAATTAACTGCTATTTTAAAATTATCATTTCCTTCATTTAAAAGAAATTTTGTTTTTTTAAACACTTCCTCCAAAACAAAACTTCCAATTGGAACTATCATTTTTGAATTTTCTGCAATTGGAATAAACTCTGTTGGGCTTATCAATCCAAATTCATGACTTTCCCATCTAGCCAAAGCCTCAAATCCATTAACTAAAGAATCATCTAGTGATACTTTAGGCTGGAACATAACATATAATTCGTTATTCTGAAGTGCAGTTCTTAAGCCTTTTTGTAAACTATAAACTCTATTTAACTCAACTGAAAGATTATCATCAAAAAAATCACATTCATTCTTCCCATTTTTCTTAGCTTCATACATTGCTGCATCTGCATTCTTTAATAGTGTATTATAATCCATACCATGATCTGGAGATAATGAGACTCCAATACTTGCTGTTAAATAAATTTTCTTTCCATCTACAATATTAGGCTTTTCAAAAGATTTGATTATGTTATTACATAGTCCTATTATTTCCTGTATATCAGTTATGTCCGGTTTAAATAATAAGAATGTATCTCCACTATATCTAGATACTAATACATCTTCTTTAACTGATTCTAATATAATATAGCTAACTTCTTTTAGTAATAAATCTCCAAAATTATGCCCAAAGGAGTCGTTTACATATTTGAAATTATCTAAGTCAATTATTATCATAGCTGATCTTGCATTATTATCTACATTATTTTTTAACAAACTAGAAACTATATTTTCAAAAAAATAGTTATTAGGTAGCCCTGTAATCCTATCACATTGAATTATTGAATTTATTGTCTTATCATTTATTGATTTTCTCCAGTTTTTCATCCAAGAACTTAAATTATTATATTTTTGATTTAAATCTCCCACTAAATAAATAGTTCCAATAAAATAATATTTATAATTATTTTGAATTACTTTTCCAACAACAATGAGTTCAATAATCTTTCCTACATTATCTATAATTTTGCATCTTTGTTCTACTTGTTCTCTATTTATATAACTTTTGCGTAAATCTCTATTAAAAAAGCTTAACATACTTTTTTTATCTTCTTCGCAAATAAAATTCATTAATTGCTCTAGAGTTTGATTTTTTACATCATATTCTTTAATAATATCTATTATCTTATCATCAACTATTAACTTAGACTTTGATGTATCCCAAATTATAGTAATTCCATCAATATTTGATGAATCCGCTATTTGTTCATAATTTAATTCAAGTTCAGTATTAATCATGTACATACAATCCTTCTCATAATCATCTAATTTAGATTATTTTTCTTCATTTTTTTCCTTAGATTTTTTATCAGTTACTAATGATGCTATTAAAGCCACGGTTGCTGCCATAACAGTAATTACTTTGCCAGTATTTTTGAAATTCATACAACACCATCCTCCTAAGCTTTCTCAAATTTTGATTATTTAAATTGATTTTCTGTTTCATTATAATTATAACCAATAGTTTTTAATATACTTACAATATTTTCTTTTGACATTTCTAAATCATAACAAAGAATATCTAATGAATCATATTGGTCTCTTAATTTCATGTTTACCAAGCTTAATAATATATTAGGATCAATAATTTCTTTGGAATTCATTCCCATCTTTTACTCTTCTTTCTATTATTTATACATTTAAGTATAATATAACATATAAATTAAAATTAATAAATACTTTTAATTCATCTTAAAGTCATTCTTCATCATAAAAATCTAAATAAGAATGTTTTTTTTCACCTTTTTGCCATCCTAATATACCATCCATACTAACATTTTCCGCTGATTTAAATATTGACTTTTCTACTCCATCAAAATTTTTCTTTAATTCCTTAATTAAATCCTTTATCTCATATCTCTTATTCCCAATTTTTTCAGCTGCAACCATGCATGCACAATTTAATGGCCATATACCACTATTATTTATAAAGTTCTTTATATAATCCTCTTCAATATAATACATAGGTCGTATTAACTCTAATTTTTCAAAGTTTTTTGATTTAAATTTAGGTAACATTGTTTTGAAATTGCCTGCATATAGTATATTCAACATTGTTGTTTCAATCACATCATTATAATGATGTCCTAGTGCAAGCTTATTACATCCAAATTCCTGTGCCTTTGCATAAAGTGAACCTCTTCTCATTCTTGCACATAAGTAGCAAGGATAATCATTAGCCATCTTATCAACTACTTCAAAAATACCTGACTCATATATATGAATTGGAATATTTAAATGTTCACAGTTTTCTATTAATAGATTCTTTATATCAGGATGATATCCTGGATCCATAGCTAAAAATACTACTTCAAATTTAACTTGACCATGTTTTTGCAATTCTTGAAATAATTTTGCCATAAGTATACTATCTTTTCCACCTGATACGCCAACAGCAATTTTATCTCCTTCTTCAATTAAATTATAAGCTTTAATTGCCTTAATAAATTTCACCCATATTTCTTTTCTATAAGTCTTGATAATACTTCTTTCAATATCTTTTAATGGTTTTTTTTCTCCATCTGGTATAATTCTTGGGCAACCTTTTCCTGCAATTGTACTCATTACTCTAATTCTCCTATCTTAATGATATTTATTACCCACAAGGGGCTCAATGTACCCTCAAAAGGTATATCGTCTAATGTCTAGTGGTTCTAAGGCTGTCATCTCTTAGAATGTCAGTTAATAACCACACGACTCTATATAATTCAACTAAATTCAACTTAAATGCAAAATCCCGTCTTAAAAGTTTTACTTTATATTAATGCTTCAAATAATAATTTCGATTTAATATATCTTTCTTTAAAGAGTTTATAATGAACATCTGAAATTTACAAGTATTTTTATAATTAATATACTTTTTATATATATATTCTCGTGCAATGTTCTCATAAAAATCCAAACTATTCTTCATACTTGTATATTAAAAAATTTATTATTATATATTTTTTAAATAATTTTGTTGAACATTTTTTTAAAAGTGATAAAATACTATTTGTCGGTATTCCTTTGGAAGCTGAACGGAAATTCATATATTATTATAGATTTTTCTGAATTATATCCATTATTAAGGAATAAGAACGGAGGTATTTTTATGGAAAGAAATTATATTAAAACAAGATTTTCAGTAAGACAAATGACAATGGTTGGAATGCTTTCTGCAATTTCAATTTTCTTAGGACTAACTGGTCTTGGATTTATTCCGATTCCACCTGTAAAGGCTACTATAATGCATATTCCTGTTATTATAGGTGCAATTGTTGAAGGTCCTGTTGTAGGAGCCCTAGTTGGATTAGTTTTTGGATTATTTTCAATGTATCAAAATTTTACTGCACCAGGTCCAACATCATTTATTTTTTGGAATCCTATTATAGCATTAGTTCCTAGAATCTTAATTGGAATTGTCGCCTATTATATGTACATGCTAATTAAGAAAAAATTTAAAAATCAGAGTATTAGTATTGCTATAGCATCAATATGTGCTACCTTAATTAATACAATAGGAGTTTTAGGTTTAACTTATCTATTCTATTTAGAAAAATATTCAGCAGTTCTTGGAATAAGTCCAAAAATTGCAGGACTTGCAATTGCAACTATTGGAGTTACAAATGGAATTCCTGAAGCTATAATAAGTGCTGTAATTTCAGTTCCTGTCATAGTTGCAATCTTAAAAATAAAAAAGCAATAGTATACCAATGTCTTGTGATTTTAGATAAATCTATTATCATAAGACATTTTTTTGTACTTTTTCCTCCAAGTAACGTTTTTTACTTATATATTTTATTACATATATTGTATTTTTAGTTTTATACACAATAATACTGCAAAGCAAAAACAAATTGCTTAGCAAATAAAAAAATTATATTACAACGCATAGGAGCAGGTGCATTAAGTAATGATACTGATGGAAAATTAAAATCTGGAATATCTGCAGATGTTGAAATTCCTTTAAAACAGTCTAGATTCACAACTTTAACTTAGCGTTATGTGATACTTATCGAAATAATTAACATGTTTGTTACAGTTTCTAAGGAATTTAGATTGGTGGTTCTAAGAACAAAAGTTGTACCAAAAATACTAGCCTCAAATACAATCTTTGAACTAGCACTTTGGAACAACTTCTGTTCAAGAATCACAACCGTCTAAATTCTTAATGAAACAGTCGTTATATTAATTTCATCATTAGCTCCATTAATTCTAACCTTTGAACCGTAGTTTATATCCCCTTTTATTATCATTCTAGCAAGTTTATTTTCTAAAGTATTTTGAATATATCTCTTTAGTGGTCTTGCTCCATAAACTACATCATATCCTTCTCTTGCCATTATTACCTTAGCATCATCTGTAACTTCAATTTCAATATTCTTATCTTTTAATCTTAATTTTACTTCATTTAAGAATATATCTATAATCTTTTTAATACCAACCTCTGATAATGGTTTAAACATTATAGTATCATCTACTCTGTTCAAAAATTCTGGTTTAAATCTAGATTTTAATACACTCATTACTTTTGATTTAATTTCATCATCTACGTGTTCTTCATTTTTATTTTCTAGCAAATATTCACTTCCAATATTAGAAGTCATTATTATGATTGTATTCTTAAAGTCTACTGTCTTACCTTTATTGTCAGTTAACCTACCATCATCTAATATTTGAAGAAAAATATTAAATACATCTTCATGAGCTTTTTCAATTTCATCAAATAAAATTACACTATATGGTTTTCTTCTTACAGCTTCTGTTAATTGCCCCCCTTCATCATATCCTACATATCCTGGAGGCGCTCCAACTAATCTAGATACTGAATGTTTTTCCATATATTCTGACATATCAATACGAATTATGCTTTCTTCTGAATCAAACATGTTTCTAGCTAATGTCTTAGCAAGTTCAGTTTTACCCACTCCTGTAGGTCCTAAGAATATAAATGATCCTATTGGTCTATTAATATCCTTAAGTCCAGCTCTAGCTCTAAGTATTGAATTTGTTACAGATTCAATTGCTTCTCCTTGCCCTACTACACGCTTAGACATATCATCTTCTAATCTTAAAAGCTTTTCTCTTTCACCTTCAAGTAAATTTGTTACTGGAATTCCTGTCCATTTAGAAAGTACTTGCGATATTTCTGACTCTGTAACTTCTTCTTTTAATAAAGCACCTTCATAATTTTCTTTTACTTCAAGTTCCTTTTGCTTAATTTCTTCTTCTAATGCTGGGATTTTACTATATTGAATCTCTGCCACTTTATTGTAGTCAAAGTTTCTTTGTGCTATTTCTATTTCTCCTCTTGCTTCATCTAAATCACTTTTCAAAGTTTTTATAGCTGTAATGTGTTCTTTTTCTTTTGTATATTTTGCAGTCATTTCATCATTTTTTTCTTTTAATTCCGCAAGTTCTTTTTCAAGATCATCTAACCTATTTTTTGATCCTTCATCTTTTTCTTTAGATAAAGCTTCTTTTTCTATTTCTAATTTAAAAATCTTTCTTCTTATAACATCAAGCTCTGTTGGAAGTGAATCAATTTCTGATCTTATCATAGCACCAGCTTCATCAATTAAGTCAATTGCTTTATCCGGCATATATCTGTCTTGAATATACCTATCAGAAAGTTTTGCAGCAGCTACTATTGCTGAATCATGGATTCTAATTCCATGGTGAATTTCAAATCTTTCCTTTAATCCTCTTAAAATCGCTATCGTGTCATCAACTGTAGGTTCAGCTATGATTACCGGTTGAAATCTTCTTTCTAAGGCTTTATCTTTTTCAATGTATTTTCTATATTCATCAAAAGTTGTTGCACCCATACAGTGAAGTTCCCCTCTAGCTAATAATGGTTTTATCAAATTACCAGCATCCATGGCACCATCAGTTTTACCAGCTCCAACTATAGTATGAATTTCATCTATAAATAATAATATTCTTCCTTCACTATTTTGAACTTCCTTTAAAACTGCCTTTAATCTCTCTTCGAATTCACCTCTATATTTAGCTCCAGCAATTAGTGATCCCATATCTAATGAGAATATAATTTTATCTTTTAATCCCTCTGGAACATCTCCTCTAACTATTCTTTCAGCTAACCCTTCAATAATTGCTGTTTTACCAACACCAGGTTCACCTATTAACACAGGATTATTCTTTGTTCTTCTAGAAAGAATTCTTATTGTCCTTCTTATTTCTTCATCTCTTCCTATAACTGGATCAAGCTTATGTTTTTTTGCAAGATCAACTAAATTAGTTCCATATTTAGCTAAAGCATCATATGTTCCTTCTGGATCTTGGGTTTCAACTCTTTGACTTCCTCTAACCTCTGAAAGAACTTTCAAAAAATTATCTTTATTCACATTATATTGTTTTAATATCTTAGAAACTTGACCATTTTTATCCACTTCCATAATAGCTAGCATTAAATGTTCAACACTAACATATGAATCTTCAAATTGCTTTGATATTTCTTCAGCTTTAATTAATACTTCTTCTATTTTTCTAGTAATATATACATTACCAACACTTTCACCTAAAACCTTTGGCATTGAATCTAATTCTTTATTTATTGAATCTTTTATGCTCTTTATTTGCACTCCCATTTTCGTAAAAATGTTTGGTACTAATCCATCATCTTGTTCTACAAGCGCAGAAAAAAGATGTATTAAATCAATTTGTTGGTGATTAAATTTAACTGCTGTGACATTTGCATCGTTTAGTGCTTGTTGTACTCTTAATGTCATTTTATCAATATTCATACTTGTTCCTCCTCAAATTTATATTTAGTTTTTACTATACATTTTGTTCAAGTAATATTTTTTTAAACTATAACCTAAATAATTCCTTCTTTACTTATATAATAATATATAGGTCAAAGAAAGTCAAAGTTTATTTCGATTTTTTATAAAATTTTAACACTATATAGACATGATTTCATAAACCTTTTAACATATATATTTATATTTATATTTATATTTATTTAAAAATTAGTTGTTTTGTAGTAAAATATTAGTATAATTCCCTATTGGTATATTTATTTTATAGTTATTTACATTTAGAATATTATTTTTTGAAAGAGGTGATATTATGAAAATAAATTCTATTGTTAAACAAAATTTTCATTCTGTTAATGTAACCGATACAATAGATAAAGTTCTAGACTTAATGGATAAACTTAATATTAATGGTATGCCTGTAGTAAATGATAAAGACAATTTAGTTGGAATGGTCGTCAAAGCTGATATTTATAGATTTATGATACATCCTGGTCATTATGTTAGTTGCCCAATTGAATGGGTTATGACTAAATCCGTAATACTTGCACAAGCTGATGAAGACTTATTGACCGTAGCTAAACGTTTAAGAAAAAATGATATCATCGCCATGCCTGTAGTTGAAAATGAGAAAATTATAGGTATGATTAGTATTGAAGATTTATTAGACTATTTTATTAATATAAATTAGAAAAATTTAAGCCTGTGAAATAAAAAAGAGAAAGCCATTTGTTTTCAAAACAAATGGCTTTCTCTTTTTATCTGTCATTCTTTAGATTTTTAGTCACTATATTTTCTTATCTACTGCTAACGCTAAATTAAAATATTTTAATGACTCCGTAGTATCTTCAAGGGCATAATAAAGCTTGCCCATGTCTATATATCTGTTTTTTCTTTCATCTCTTGTACCAAATTTAAATAATGAATCTAGAGATAAATTCATATATTTTTCTGCTTCAATATACTTGTCCATTTTTTGAAGAATTATTCCCTTTAAATAATATGATTTTTCGATTAGCTTTATATTATCTGTAATAATTGCCATATTTAATGCTTCTTCAGTAATTTTATAAGCTATCTCATATTCTATATTTTCAATTAATATTTTAGTACAATAATTTAAGAATTCTACATTTTTTTCTACATTGTCTCGTGGAAATATTTTAATTCCTTTTTCTATTTCTGCAATTGCCTTTTCCTGTTCTCCTACTTCGAAATAATATTTCCCGTAGTTTCCATGTGATAATGCTAATGAAATTGGATTATATTTTTGATATTCAAATGCTTTCTTTTTATATTCATCTGCACAATCTTTCTTCAACTTAATACATACAGTAGTATAAATATGATATATTTTACCTTTACTTTCATCTGTTTTAAGTTTATCAACATATCCTATAATGTCTGCTAAAATGCTATATGCTTCTTCTGTTTTTCTTATATTTTGATAACATAATGCTTCATTATATCCTATTAAGCAATATTCTGCATTATCAAATCCATCTTTTTTTTGTTGAAGCATTTCTCTAAGCTTACTATAATAAGATATTGCTTCTATATATTCTCCATTTTGAGAAAGATATCTTGCCATATCCTTAAAGTATATAACTGTGTTTTCTTCAGTATTATTTCTTTGAAATAAATCATAGTATTGAGACACTATCAATTGAATATTCTCTGCCTTATTTTGTTCTACATAATAAGAAAATAGTATATGTATTAATTTAAATGCTAAATCATAATATTTATATTTGAGTGCATAACTTAAATTATCTTTTAACTTATTTTCTGAATCATTATCACATGAAATATTCTTTTTTATCATCTTTAAATTATTTAATATTTGTTCATAAACATCTTCTATTAAGTAATTCAAATCAATTTCAATTTTTTTTGATATATATTTAAGTAGTTCATTATCTGCCTTAATCTTGCCATTTTCTATGCAACTCATTTTAGCAATTGAAATTTTATTTTCACATAATTGCTTTAATGTAATCCCTTTGAATATTCTAGCTCTTTTTATTTTTTCACCAGTAGACAGTATTTCCAAATATATCACCCATTTACTTCTTAATTTTTTAATTTTTCTGCCTCATTAAATAATTGTATTCCTTGGTTTAAATAGTACGCTGCTTCTTCTTCTTCCTTTTTATCTATAAAATATTTTCCAACTCTTATAGCTAATTCGCCTGCTTTAGATAATCTTCCACTATTTTTTGCTAACATATATGTGTCAACCAATACATTCTCTGCTTGTTCCAATTTTTCATCAATATTAAATACATTGTATTTTATTAATTTGCATTCAATTTTTCTGTCAATATCATTTTCTTCAATACTATTTTCAATATTTTTCAATATTCTACTACACTCTTCAGTATTTTTTGATTTCAAATAATTTTTACAAATATCTATTAATATATCATTTATATAACCCACATGATTTTGAGCACTAACATTTTTTGATATTTCATAATGCTTAAGTGATTCTTCTAGATTACCAAATTCATAGAATAGTTTTCCTAGATTATGTTCTATATTAACTATACTCTTATTGTATTGAATTTTTTTATAAACTTCCAATGTTTTCTTCGAATACTTTATAGCATTTGATAAATCACCTTTTTTATTGAAATCCTCTGCTAAACAGAATAAATTTTTTGCATAATCCTCATCATTATATATTTGTTCAAATCTTTTCTTTGCTAAATATGAATATTCCAATGCTGAATCTAATTCTTCTATATTATAATATGTTCTAGCCATATTATAATGTATCTCACCCATTAAAAAATCATCTACAAAATTATTATCTAAGTATACTTTTTCAGCTTGTTTCAGATAACTGCTAGCCGAATGATATGCTTTTAGCTCTAAAGCAATACTCGCTAAATGTAAAAAAGTTTTTATTATTTTTTCATAATTATTATTTTTTATAAAAATAACATTTGCTGATAAAAAAATCTTTTGTGCCATAGGAAAATCTTTCTTATACATATATGCTTTTGCTGTTATAAAATATATTATTGCCTTTCTATATTCTAAGTTATATTTTTCACAATAATATAAAGCATTATCAATATATCTTTGTCCTTTTTCATAGTCTCCTTGCAATATGCAGGATTCCCCTACTTGTTCATAATAAAGACTAATTTTTTCAGCTTGGCTTTCTTCTGATTCCATCAAATATTCTACAGTTGTATTTAATGCATCAGCTAAATATTCTAATAAATCAACTGATGGGTTTGAGCGACCTGATTCAACCAAGCTTATTTGTCCTGGAGTTATTCTGTCTTTAGCTAAATCTTTTAACGTCATATTTAATTGTTTTCTTTTTCTTTTAATTTTTTCTCCTAATGATAGAATTTCCATTTCTTCAATCCTTCTCTATTCAACAAATTATTTAATTAGTTTAATATAATTTCTATTAATTATACCATAAATTCATAAAAAACTGCATAAAAATATAAATGCAGCCCATTTTTTATATAATTTAATCTTATTATCCATTTTTCTATCTAAACTTATAAATGTAATATCCTTTAATATTAATTTATAACGAAAATAAAAAGGTGAAAAACTAATTTTTCACCTTTTTATTTTAAATTAAAGTTTAAATTTTATCTTGTAAATATTTTTTTGGGATAGGGCTTATCTCATCCAATCATGTATCCCACTATAAGTACATTCAGCCATATTTCTCATTTTTCTTCCTGCTCTTTTCATTGTTTTTTGAGTGCTTCTGTCATACATTGGCATCATAGCCATTTCAACAGCTACTCCAATTAAAATTCCTGCCATCATTCCCTTTGAAAATCTTTGCATAATTAACACCTCTTTAACATTAATTTATTTTCTATATGTAGGTTGTGTATTAATTAAAAATTTATCCAAGTTAATTTTTTCTACATTTATTATCTATTTCAAACTCAGGAACCTAAAAGAAAATCTATAATGAATAGCTAGCATAGTTATTCATTATGGCTTAGCAAATATAAAATAAAGTTTTCTTTTTCCTTACTTAATAATTTAGAAATCACCTTTTTACCTTCTTTAAAATTATTTTTATATAAACTTACAATTTCCTCAAATCTAAGTTCATCGATAATTTCATCCTTCTTATTTTTAATTTTATCAAGTTCTATACTCCCATGAACTACTTTGTTCTCACCACTTAGTATTATATTCTCAGCAGAATTAGGAGCTATACTTAAAATTTCATTTTTTACTTCATTATTAGAAACTTCTATGGTGTTTTTAACAAGCCATTTTTGAACCACTTTATCAGAATTTATTCCTAAACATTCTTTGCATTTTTCGTCCACAAGTTCGTTAAATAAATCCCCAGTATGACTATCTACTTTAACAAATATAACTTCAATTCCAGAATTCATTAATTTTTGCATCTTATTATAATATTCCATAGATGATTCTTCTTTTCTATCCCAAGCACCAGTTGCATGATGAGCTATTCCTTCATAATCATGAAATAAAACTATCTTTGTCTGATTTTGTTTTAAAGCATATTCAACCGCTCTAATAGCTCCTTTAAGCTCTCCTGCTATTTGTCTTATATTCTTTTCAGATGTATCCTTTGCAGCCTTGCTTTCTATGTATTCTACAACGTTATTATTAACGCAAACTATTCCATAAGAATATCTTTCATCACAAGAATTATAACTACCATCAACATAAGCATGAAGGCAATCCTTAGGATAATTTTCATCGCTCTTTTTAAGCATCCTATTACCTTCATTTAAATATGATTTTGCATCATCAATGCTTTCAAAGCTCTTATATTTAGCGCCTTTTATCCCTTTAACATATAATAAACATTCTGTCCATGTATTAACTATAATATTTTCTATTTTCTTATTATTCTTAACATCAAATCCACATTGTATTGCATAAACTTTCTTTGCCATAAATTTATTCCTTCCTTTTTCAAATGACTTATGCATGTAAAAGAAACTTCTGAGTCAATTATATTATCATACTGATTTGTTATTTTTTTGAGTATGTCTTCTAAATATTGTATACAAACTCTTTTACAATGTAGATAATTCTTGTACTACTTCACATAATTTATCCACATTTCTAGCTCCTGTAAAATCAATTAAATATTCAAATCCATTTTTCAATACTAAAAGTAAATCATTTTTACCTTGCCAATTTTCTACTATTATAGATAATGGTACATCTTTAATAACCTTGTTTAAAGCAAAGAATCCAACTCCAATATCATCAATTACACCTATAAATGGTATATTATTAGGTATTATATCTGTAGGTATTGCTATATATGCAATAGCTGCTGACATTATTAACTTAGTTTTCATCGGTACTCTTTTATCCTTAAGCAATCTATAAATTAGTGAAACTATATCTGGTAATATAAATATATATTCTTTATATTCTTTTGCAACTTCTGGCAGTTTCTCCCCTAATATCTTTCTTCCCCTAGAATAATTATCATCAACTTTACTTATAGATTCTAATGTAACTATATCAGCTTCTTTTTCTTCATTAACCTCTTCAGCTTCAACCTTCTTAATTAATTGTCCGGCTATAGAAATATTAATATCACTAGCTTCAATCCATACCTCTGATCTTTTCATAAAAATTTCATTAATTTTCAAATCAATATAAGGTACATCATTCAATAATGTATTTATATCAATTATTACTTTATCCTTTTCACTATCTATTCCATATTGTTTAAATATCTTTGCTAACTTTTTTAATGCAAAACTTCTTATAATTCTAAACATTCCAAGATTTAAAATTTTAACTTTAATTATTTTAGCAACAATTTTGTTATGAACACATTGTATCAATTCAACTTTTACAAAAAAATCTATCTTAATTCCTTTTTCAAAACTTCCTTCTAATATTATTCCATCATCAATAAATACACTTTTTACAGTCAAACCTTGAATTTTAACAAACTCATTAATAATACTTAATATGTCCGGCCCAAGTAACTTAACCTTAACCTCTGATATGTTCATAATTAATTCCCCTTATAGAGTATATTTCTACTTTTAATTAAACTTCTCTCATATTCATTTGCTCTTAATACTACGTATATAATAAAATAGCAAGTCAAAGATTCAATAGTATATTTTGCGTCAGAGAACAGGAAAGGATGTTATTTCATAGTAGGCTTTTATGTGAGTATGACACGAAATATATTACCATACTGACTTGTTATTTTTTAACATTCCTAATTTTAATAATATAAATATAGAACTTATATTTTCACTTAAAAGTATACAATAATTCAAAGAATTATTAAAGATATGCTTTCCCTTTAGACTAAACTTCTTTATCAAGGTAATATTATGAATCAAAACTTTCTATATGTATTAAATGCAATGGACATGCATCTACGCATATAGGATTTTTACCTTGTTTAAGTAATTCAATGCACATATCACATTTTATAGCTTTTCTTGTTTTTTGTTGTAATTCTATGGATTTATAAGGACAAGAACCTACACATACACCGCATCCAACACACTTTTCTTCATTTATAGTAACTATTCCATCTTCTTTTCTTTTTATTATTGCACCTACTAGACATTTTTCTACACACATTGGCTTATTACAATGGTTACAGGTTGTACTTATATAACTTACTTTTAAATTTTGATTATCATCTATAATTTCTTTACCAATTACTTTTCTTAAATTTATTCCTACTTGTAAAGAATGTTTATCCTTGCAGGCTTGTTGACATGTTTTACAACCAGTACAGTATTCATTTTCTTGTATAAATTTCGATTGCACTTTCTAGCCTTCTTTCTCCACCAATTTTACCTCTACTAAATTACTATGTTGAGGGTTTCCCTTTGCAAGAGGTGTTGGTCTTGAACTAGTAATAGTATTAATACTTCCTCTAATATCAATTCCATTTTTATTAGGTTTATACCAAGCTCCTTGCGCTACTGCAACTACTCCTTTTACAATACGTTGTGTTACATGAGCTGGAATTTGTATTATTCCTCTATCGTTCCAAATTTCAACTAAATCACCATCTTTTATATTTCGTAATTTTGCATCAATCGGATTAATCCACATTTTATGAGGTTCTATCTCCTCCATCCACTCATTATTATCATGAGTGGAGTGACATCTTCGTTTTGTATGCCATCCTATCATTTGAAGTGGAAACAGTTCTCTCTTAGGATCACTTACCCCTTCAAAAACACCTATATATTTAGGAATTGCAGGTATTTCTTTAGGATTTTTTATATCATATAATTTTTTAGAAAAAATTTCTATTTTACCTGATGACGTTGGAAATGGATTATTATCAAAGTCTTCTATTTGCTCTTTAAATGCAATATAACTTTCTCTTGGCTTATATTTATAAACTCCTCTTTTAGTAAACTCCTCAAATGTTGGTAGTTCTGGTTCTTCCTTTTTAGTTTCTTCATATATTGCTTTCATCCATTCTTCTACAGTTTCATGTCCATCAGTGAATTTTTCTTTAAGCCCCATTTTTTCTGCAACTTCTTTTAACCAATCATATTCAAATCTTCCTTCAAAGAGTGGTTCTATTGCTTGATTATTATACATTATATAATCACCTTGAGACCAAGGAGTTGTAATATTCACACCTTCAAACATTGATGTTCCTGGAAGTAGAATATCTGCAAATTTAGCACTTGGTGTCATAAATAAATCTGAACAAACAATAAATTCACATTTAGAAGTATCCTTTAAAATTTCTATTGTTCTATTAATATTAGAATGTTGATTAATAAGCGTATTTCCAGCTAAATTTATTATCATCTTTATATCGCTTTTTAGTTTATCAACACCTTGAACACCATCGTTTTTTGAAGTCATCTCTGTTCCTCTTATAATAGCATCTGTCCATAAAAAAGTTGGTATTTTGCCTTTATATGGATTGTCAAGAACATCGAGTTCTGGTTCTTCATGTTGTTTCACATAGTTGGCTCCAGCAGCACTTCCACCTTTAATACCAACATTTCCTGTTAAACACGCTAACATAGTGGAACTTCTTATGGTTTGTTCTCCATTGGAATTTCTTTGTGCCCCATATCCTTGAACAATCGCAGCCGGCTTAGCTGTAGCATATTCACGAGCTAAATTATAAATCATCTTCTTATCTACACCTGTAATTTTCTCAGCCCATTCTGGAGTTTTGGGAATTTTATCTTTTTCTCCGAATACATATGAATAATAGCTTTCTTCTTTATCAAAGCCCTCTGGCATGTGCTCTTTGTCAAATCCTAAGCAGTATTTATCCATAAACTCTTGATTTTGTAGGCCTTCTGATAAAATCACATATGCCATAGCATCCATAAGTGCACTATCTGTAGTTGGTTTAAGTCCTATCCATGTATCCCCAAATCCAGCTGCAGTATCACTATAACGAGGATCAACTACTATAATTTTTGCACCAGCTTCTTTTGCCTTTTTTAAATAATAACCCATTAGCGGATCAAAGATTGTTTCAGCCGGATTATGTCCCCAAAGTATAATTAATTTAGAATTCACTAAATCCTTTGTACTATTTCCAGCATAAATTGTTCCATAAGTATATGGAGTTGTATACTTAATGCATGCAGTACTATAGTCATTATAATAGCCTAAATATCCTCCATCTAATGCTAATAATCTTCTTGATAATCTATCGCCTCTGAGAACTGCACTGACTCCTGTTGAGTAATTAATATATCTAGATTCAGGTCCATATTCTCTTTTTATTCTTTGAAATTCTGATGCTATTGTATCTACTGCTTCTTCCCATGAAATTCTTTTAAATATACCTTCGCCTCTTTCTCCAATTCTCTTCATAGGATACCTCAAGCGATCTGGACTTAGAAAAGTTTTACGATACCCTCTCCCCCTAACACAGGCACGAATTTGGGGTCCTCTATCAGTTTCTTCCTCTGTATCAGTTGTTAATTTAATTATATTTCCACCCTTTACATGAGCTTTTATTATACAACGGCCACCACAATTATTACGTCCAGAAGTAGAAACTATTTGCATTTTTTCTTCATATTTTCTTTCATATTCATCTAGTTCATACAATCCTATTGGTTTTTTATTTTCCACACCGCTTTCCATATGTATAGGATCATCATCACGTTCGAACTGTTCTATATCTTTCATTTCCCATAATGAATTTATTTCTTTTTCAACATACTCTAATAAAAATTGTGCCATACTTTTGTAAAAATCATGACTTGCTTTTTCTCTTAGTCTTTCGCAAAATAATGGTAAAAACGTTAAAACATGTTTATTAAAAAATTCTAATTGTCCTTCTATGTGATTCTTAAATTCATCAATATTATTTTGCTTTAAAGTTTTTAACATAGATTTGTTAATCCAAGCTAAAAAACTAAGTTCTAACCCAATATGGTCACAAGGTTGTTTTATGTCTTTTGTTACTCCAATTCCCCATGCTTTATAATACTGTTGAACTTTAAAAGTATTTTCATCTAATAAAATATTTTCGCTTCCTTTGTATGCAGATTCCCATAACGGAAGATTAAATCCTCTGGTCCCTTCAAATAAAGCAGAATATTCTTCTTGCAACTCAATCCATTCTTCACTTTTATAGCCCTTTATTTTTTCCAATTCTCCAATAAATATCTGTACTTCTTTTGTTTGAATTTCTTTAAATTCTTGGATTATCTTATCTTCTAAAAGACTTTCCAAAGCTTCTTTTGATGGCATTTTTAATAAATTTATTGAAAAATAATTATAAACCCATATTTTTAAATGAATTTTATTTTCTATTTCTCTTATTCTCATCCTTTATATTTCCTTTCATAAATCTTTTATCTAATATAACTTGAATAGATTATTTTGAAAATAATATTAATTATACTTGAATATTCTTTACTGTCATATAATATAACTATTATCTTACTCTCTTTAGGTAATATAAATACTAATTAGATTAGATTTTATTAGATGTTTTAATGTCTTAAAAATTTCAAATTTTTCACTACATTAAAAAGAGGATAAGCATTTTGCTCATCCTCATATTTACTTCTATATCAATCCTATTAAAATACTGGAATTACTGATCCACTATATTCTTTTTCTATGAATGCTTTAACTTCTGGTGAAGTCAATGCTTTTACTAAAGCTTCAGTCTTTGCTTGTTTTTCATTACCTTCTTTTACAACAACTATGTTTGCATAAGGTTTAGCAGCTTCTGAGTTTTTATCTTCAATTGCAAGTGCATCTTTTGTTGGATCAAATTTAGCTTCTATTGCATAGTTACCATTTATTACAGCTGCATCAACATCATCTATTGCTCTTGGAACCGCTGCTGCTTCTAATTCAGTAAACTGTAAGTTCTTTTTATTTTCTGTTATATCCTTTGGTGTAACTAATTCACCATCTTTAACTTTAATTATTCCCTTACCTGCTAATAGTTTTAATGCTCTAGCTTCATTTGTTGCATCGTTAGGAATCGCAATTGTAGTACCATCTTTAAGTTCATCTAAACTCTTGATTTTATTGGAAAATAATCCCATTGGTTCTAAGTGAATAGCTCCTACTGAAACTAGTTTAAATCCTTTTGATTCATTTTGATCCTTTAAATAAGGCGCATGTTGAAAAAAGTTTGCATCTAATGACCCTTCTGATACTGCAGTATTTGGTTGAACATAATCATTAAATTCAGTTATTTCTACTGTATATCCTTCTTTTTCAAGTAAAGGCTTAGCTATTTCTACTATTTCTTTATGTGGTTTTGGTGTTACTCCAATCTTTATTATCTTATCATTTTTAGAATCTGTACTTCCTGTATTAGTTGAACCCCCACAACCTGCTAATCCTACTGCCAATACTCCTGCTAAAACTACTGATAAAATTGATTTCTTTTTCATTTTGTTTCCCCCTATTTTGATAATTTATTATACAAATAATTCCCAATAAGTTGTAATACTTGAACTAATATAAATAAAATAATACATGTTACTATCATTACATCTGTTTGGTATCTTTGATATCCATAACTTATTGCTACTTGGCCAAGTCCTCCGCCTCCAATTGTGCCCGCCATTGCTGAATATCCAACAATGCTTATAATTGTAAGAGTTATTCCTGACATTATTGAAGGAATTGCTTCTTTAAGCATAACCTTAAATATAATTTGAGTGTTTGATGCTCCAAAAGATTTTGCTGCTTCAATAACACCTTTATCAACTTCTCTTAATGATGATTCTATAACTCTTGCAACAAAAGGTGCTGCTGCAATTGTAAGCGGAACAATAACCGCTTCTGTACCTATAGATTTACCAACTATTAATCTAGTTAAAGGTATAACTACCACCATTAATATAAGAACTGGAAAGCTTCTTAATGTATTGACTATTAAATCTAAAATATTGTAAATAATTTTATTTGGCTTTAATCCATCATTAGCAGTAATTGTTAATATAATTGCAGGTATAAATCCTAAAATAACTGCAAAAATAGTTGATACAAATACCATTTCTAACGTTTCTATTAAAGCTTTTCCTATTATTTCACTCATTATTCAATCACCTCCAATAGAATATCTTTATTTTCAAGGTATTTCATAACCTTATCTTTATCTTCTTCTTTTATATTTATTACAAGGCCTCCCAATACGTCATCCCTAAACTTTTCAAGTTTACCCCAAACTATTGAAAAATCTATTTCTAGTTCTCTAGCCATTTTAGTTATAAGTGCATTTTCTGAAGAATTGCTTGGGAAAAATAATTTAATATTAACTCCATCATCCGGTAAAATTTCATCATCTTCTTCACCTAAGAATTTCTTTAATGACTTTCCTGGTTTTAAAAATAAATCTTCGGCTTTTCCTTCTGCTTTTATTTCTCCTCCGTCTAATAAAGCAACTCTCTCACAGACTTCTTTTATAACTTCCATTTGATGAGTAACCATTACTATCGTTATACCTAATTCCTTATTAATTTTAGAAAGTAAGGCTAAAATATCTTTTGTAATTTTAGGATCCAATGCTGATGTTGCTTCATCACAAAGTAATATCTTTGGATCTAATGAAAGGGCTCTTGCTATTGCTACTCTTTGCTTCTGCCCACCACTAAGTTCCGATGGTTTACTAAATCTTTTGTCTTCTAAACCAACTAGCTTTAGTAAATCTAATACCTTATCTTTTATTTCACTCTTATTGTAGCCCCATACCTCAAGAGGAAGAGCAATATTATCAAAAACATTTTTTCTTTGCATGAGATTAAAGTTTTGAAAAATCATTCCTAAATCTTTTCTAAATTCTCTAAGGTTCATACCTGTTAATGACGAAACTTCTTTCCCCATTACATTAATAGATCCTCCATTATACGATTCAAGCCCATTTATACATCTAAGTAATGTAGATTTTCCTGCTCCACTATGTCCTATTATTCCATAAATTTCGCCTTCTTTAATACTTATTGATACATCTTTTATAACTTGTGTTTCCCCAAAACTTTTAATTACATTTTTAATTTCTATCAAAACACATTTCCTCCTCTGATTTTGTTTTTCTTAGTTTTCGGATAACAAAAACAAAAGCGCCAGAGAATAAATCTCTAGCGCATAAAACACCATGCAAATTTATCCTCTCATCTATCAGCTAAAAAAGCTGCTGGAATTAGCACCATAAAAACATTGATAAAAGAATCAACATTTCGGTTGCCGGGTTTCACAGGGCCAGTCCCTCCACCACTCTTGATAAGATATCCGATTATTTAATTTAGTTTCTGACATGATTATATAAGCATTTTTTTTATTTGTCAATATCTAAAAAATAATCATAAAGTTCTTTTAATCCTTAGTATTGTCATCAGATTAGTTTTATTATATATACTTATTGATAATATTGCAAGTATTTTTATTAATTATTATCATTATAACAATTAACTTTAAGTTTAATTCACAGAAACATTATTTTATTCTGAAAACTTCATCTCAAAATTCTTAGTTTTAAAGGTTTAGAGCACTACTATTTATCATAAAAACTTAATTTCACAGAAAAAGAGATGCTATTATATAACACCTCTTAATCATAAAATACAATATTTCTATTTTTAAGCTACCCATTCTCCATTTGAATCTAATGTGTAACCATCAGCTGTAGTAGTATTAGAAGCCATTGAACCATCTGAATTTAAGTAGTACCATTTGTCATTAGTCTTTACCCAGCCAATAGACATATAGCCACTTTCATTTAGATGATACCATGTATTCCCTTGTTTATTCCAACCTGTTTGCATAACTCCATTAGATGGTGATAAATAAACCCAACCAGCATTATCTTTTTGCCATCCTGTCTTTGGATCACCAGTTGCATTTACTAAATACCAACTATCAGATACTTTTGCCCAACCTTGAGTCACTGTTTCTGTTGGAGCCATTGGTACTGTAGCTGCATAGTAAGTTGCATTAGCTTGAGTTGGAAGCGTTATAGCATCTGTTCCTATTGTAACTCCTTCAGTTAATTGAATGTACTTACCTAGTAGAGGTACAAACTTATAAACTGCTTTTACTTTTCCTTGAGTAGATGATACAGGTATTGTTGTTGCAGCACTATCTTTTTCTGATGTTACAACTGCACCTACATACTTTCCTTCTTTGCTTATTGCAGTTAAAGAAAGTTTATTTCCATCTACGTTAGTTAATTGTTTTGGTGTTTCAGCAGTTACACCTACACCAACTATTGTACTTAAAGTATCTATTACTTTTTTAGTAACAATTTCAGCATTAGATGCTTTTTCTTGTGTCTTGTCTGTTTTTGAAATATTATTTTTGTGCTTGTTACTACTTGAACTACTAGATCCTGTATTATCTACTACAACTTCTTTAGTAGATAATCTCCAGTTATTTGAACATACTGGATTTATTATCTTAGCATCTTTAATATATGAAATCATCAAGTTTCTAATTTGTCCATCATCACCAAGAGCTTTAGCAGAACTATAAGTAACTATACTTGGATCTGTGTTACTTAATCCAGCTTCTTTCATAAAGCCGCCTCCGCCATTATATCTGTAATCATTAATGGCAACAGTGAATACATCTGTATTATTGATTAAATTTCCATTGTATTTCAAATTAACTATTCTGCTTCCAACAGGTTTTGTTAAATCGATATCGTAAGATGCACCATATAATTGATCTAAATTATAATCTGGAATATTTAATTGAGCATCTTTTTCAATTTTGTCTGTTTCATTTGAAACTTGTTTATAATATCTTACAGAATATTCCAACCACCTTTTAACTTGTTCTCCAGTCATCTTTACTCCATAAAGATAATTTTCAAATACATAAGTTCCCATAATGTCCTTATTGGTTACATTTCCACTTGGTATATTAGCAGTTGTACTTAATGGTGCTGCTATTGAAAGTTGTGCATTAGCATATTGAGCTTGCACTTTATTTATTAATTCCATTATAGCAGTTGCAGATGTAATTTGGTCTTTACCTGGAAATGCATCTGTTGCTTGTCCTATTTGTGTACCTGTATATTGTAGTGTTGCATCTTTATAAGGTTTCATTATTGAAATAATATTTTGATCTTCTGCTATAGTTTTATCCATTGCAACATTTTTTATATTTACAGCTTTAACTGCATTGTTGCTATCTAAATTTATATCTATTTGTGATATAAAACTTGCGCCTTTATTTGGCTCAAGTACTGGTACAATTTTTCCATCTGGATTTTTTAAAGTAAGATCATTTATAGTTGAATGAGCATGTCCTGCAATTATTGCATCTATTCCTGAAACTTTAGTAGCAAGTGCTTTAATTTGGTTTTCTGGAATAACATCACTAGCTCCTTCTTCTCCACTATGAGCAGCTACAATTACAACATCTGCTCCAGCTTTTTTCACAATAGGAACCCATTTTGTAGCTTCATCAACAATATCATTAAAATGAAGTCCTTTATAATGTTCTGGATTTTCCCAACTAGGAATGCATTTATTTGTAAGTCCTACTATTCCAACCTTTACAATCTTTCCATTTGCATTTAAATCTTTAATATAATAAGGTTCTACGAAATTACTATTATCAGTATTATAAGCATTAGCTGCTAAAACTTTAATTCCTTGATCTTTATAATCATTTTTTACTCTATTTAAAGTATCAAGGCCAAAATTAAATTCATGATTACCTAAAGTCCATGTATCGTATTTCATTGCTCCCATTACTTTTGCCATTGGATAAACAGAAGTTTTGTCTTTCATATTGTAATAGTAAACAAGAGGAGTACCTTGCATTGTATCTCCATTGTCTATTAACATTACATTAGGATTAGAAGCTCTTAAATTGTTTACATAAGTTGAAACTTTTGCTAATCCTCCCTTTCCAGTAGTACTATTTGTACCATAGTCCCAATCGAAAGCAGCTCCATGAACATCTGATGTTGCTACTATTGATATTGTAGAGTTTGAATCTTCACTAGGATTAACTACATCAGATGCATCTCTTACAATTAATTGAACATTGTTAAATTTACTTACCATAGCTGTAACATCTTTTACATCATTAACTTTTAATGCAGTTACAGTTGGCATTTTATAAATAATAGATGTTCCTGTTGAATCTTTTATAGCTGGAGATTCGTCTAAACTTGTAAATGTAACTTTTTTAAGTTTAATTAATATTCCTTGTAAGTCATCATTTATATCTTTTATAGTAACTACTTTAGGTGTGATTGTATTATTTTGGCTTGATACTGAAACGTTTGATGTCGCAGCAAGTGTTATTTCTATTAATCCATTATATACTGATAATGGTCCTGTTACTGTAATCTTATCTCCCTTAGTAACAGTAGATCCACATGCATTATATAAAACTATGCCTGCTGTTGGATTAGTAGGATCATCTTGTAAAAATACAGTTTTTCCACTTACTCCACTAACAAAGCCTTCTATTGTTGCTGAAGC
The DNA here is from genome assembly GCA_003129525.1 of Clostridium beijerinckii. Classification (NCBI taxonomy): domain Bacteria; kingdom Bacillati; phylum Bacillota; class Clostridia; order Eubacteriales; family Clostridiaceae; genus Clostridium; species Clostridium beijerinckii. The sequence continues at coordinate 342,808 of CP029329.1, forward strand.
TTTACTTGCTGCTGCTGCTTTTGCTTCTTTAATTGTCATTGTTGGCGCTGAAGTTTTACTTAGATTCACTAATCTTTTATCCATAGTTACATTTATTTTTTTATTAGCTGTAACATCTGCAAGTAAAGCATCTCTTACAAGAGTGTGAGTATCATAATAAGTATCTGCAATTGGTTTGTCTAAAAATCTTGTAAAAGCATCTCCTCCAGTAGCAAGGAAATCTGGTGCTGCTACTGTTAACATATCGTCACTCTTTATAGGTGTTCCATCACTTTCTCTAACCATACTTACAACTCTTTCTCCATCTGTAACCGCTTCCTTATAAGGCGTTTTAGAGGAATCATAAGCAATCTTTACTCCTGAGATTTGAAGTCCTTTTCCACCATCTACTATTCCTTGTTCGATAATAGTCTTTAATTGAGCACCAGTCATTTTAACTGTAGTAACAGTATTATCAAATGGCATTATAGAAAAAATTGTACCAACAGTTATATCTCCAGCTGGAGTGTCTATTCTTATTCCACCGTTATTTACAATACCCACATCAGCCTTAACATTATTTCTAACTACATCTGACATCCAATTCCCAAGCTGTGATTCTCCATAAGGTGAAGCAGTTTGAGTTCTTGTATAAGCTACTTCATCATATCCAATTTTCTCATTAAAAGTTGGCGCTAATGCGCTATAAGCTCTAGCTACAAGGTCTTTGCATTCTTTATCTACAGATGTATCCGCTGTAACTTGAGGAAGACCATTCCAATTTTTACCTTGTTGTGAAAATCCAATTATTTTTTTATTTTCGTCTAGTGAAATTTTTAAATCCATAAACCCTTTACCTGAAGAATATGCAGTTAATGTAGGTATATTATTATCATCTTTGTCTTGTAATACTACATCATCATTTGAATGAGTGTGTCCACCGAAGACTGCATCTACTCCATGTAAATTACTAACAATATTCTTTAATGATTCCTTTCCATCATGTACAACTGATAATACAACATCTGCTTCATTATTATCTCTAATTTCTTTTGCACATTTATTAATTTCAGTTGCAGGATCAGTAACTGTATAATCTTTCATATTAGCTGGTAAAACTATAGTAGCTACATCCTTTAGTATAGCTCCTATAACAGCTATTTTTACGCCACCTTTTTCTACTATCTTGTAGGGTTTATATAGTGGTTTATTTGTTGACTTGTCATATAAATTAGAACAAACTATTTCATAACCTGCACCCTTCATTGTTTCGTTATTTATTGTATTAAGACCCCAATCAAATTCATGATTTCCTAGTGTTGTTACTTCCATTCCCATTTTTGATAATACTTGTTGAACTGGAACTCCGTGTAACATATTTGATACTGGTGTCCCTTGATATAAATCTCCACCACCAATTACAAGAGTATTACCTGGATTTTCATCATTAACATCTTCAACAGCCTTTGCTAGTGCTGCTCCAACATGATAAGTATTACTAGTATCTAAAAGTTGACCATGAAAATCTGTAATCTCTACTATATCCAAAGTAACTGCTGCTCCTGTTGTAACAGTAACTGCTGAACCAGTTGTAACATTTACTGAGGAATTACTAATACTAATTGTATCTGCCTTGGCTATTTTAATTTGGCCGAACATAACAAAATTAGATAGCATAAATGTGAATACTAATAAAGCACTCAATATTTTTTTGTTTTTTTGTTTAAGCATAATAATTATTGCCCTCCCTAATTTTATTTATAATTTAAGCAAAAATTTAGTTAATATTTTCCTCCTTTCAAATTTTATGAATAACTATACTGTAAAATTTTACATAATATATATATTATACAATTAATTCTATTAATTACAAGTGATTACATAATCGAACATAAATATATATCATGTTAATTTTTTACTTTAATCCATGAAAAAAAATAGTAAATAACCTTGTTTTTACACAAAGCTATTTACTATCTATTATATTATTTGATTATCCAATTATGCTAATATTTATTTCGTTCTTTAATGGCTCTATCTATATCCCTTTTATGATCTTTTTCTAACATAGAATCTCTCTTATCATAGTTTTTCTTACCTTTACATACTCCAAGCGCAACTTTAACCTTACCTTCTTTTAAATAAAGTGATAACGGTATTAAAGTATACCCATCTTGAGATACTAAACCATCAAGTCTTTTTATTTGATCTTTATGAAGCAGTAATTTTCTTTCTCTTATAGGGTCAACATTAAATATATTGCCTTGTTCATAAGGACTTATATGCATACCTTTTATAAATATTTCTCCATTGGAAATATCAGCATAGCACTCCTTAAGATTAACTCTGCCTTTTCTTATGGATTTAACTTCTGTTCCAACTAACACTAGTCCAGTTTCCATTGCTTCTTCCACAAAATAATCGTGTCTTGCTTTTCTATTTTCTGCTAAGGAATTCTCATTCTTTTTTCTTGCCATTTTTATCACCCACTTAATTCAGTTAACAGTTAACAATTAACAGTTAACAGTTTATGCTAATAAAATTATATTACACCTATCTTTTTAAATCAACAAATGTGTATTAAATAAAATAATAAACTAAAAATTAAATTTAGGTGGAATATAAATTCCACCTGAAAAGCTTCACTTCATTATTCTACTTCATCTATTTCATTTTTTAATCCTTCTGTACTATTTTTTGGTATCTTTAGCTCTTCTGTCTCTTCTCTCTTTGGTTCTTGTGTAATTTTAAAGAATACTTCTCTATTTGCTATATCTACATTTACACATTGTACTTTTACTTTATCTCCGAGTTTATAAATCTTCTTAGTTCTTTCACCCATTAAACTAAGATGTGCTTCATTAAATATATAATAATCATCATCTAAATCAGTAATATGAACTAAACCTTCAATTGTGTTTGCTAGTTCCACAAATAATCCAAAAGTTGTAACTGAAGATATAACTCCATCAAACTCTTCTCCAATTTTGTCTTCCATATATTCAGCTTTTTTAAGGTCATCAACTTCTCTTTCTGCATCTTGTGCTTTTCTTTCCATTTCTGATGATTGCTTAGCTGCATATCCTACTATATTTTTTAATTTATTTATTCTCTTTTCATCTACTTCTCCATGCAGAAATTCCTTAATAATTCTGTGAATTTGTAAGTCTGGATATCTTCTTATTGGAGAAGTAAAGTGACAATAATATTGCGCCGCTAGTCCAAAGTGACCAGTACACTCTGGTGCATACCTTGCTTGCATCATAGAACGTAGCAATAAAGTACTTACAACAGTTTCTTCGTTTTTTCCCTTGACTTTTTCCAGAACACCTTGGAAACTCTTTGGACTTATCTCCTCTGTCCACTGAACTGTATATCCTAAATTATAAACAAATTCTTTAAATTTAGCTAATTTCTCCTCATTTGGATTCTCATGTATTCTATATACAAAAGGTAAATGAGTCTCAAACATATGCTCTGCAACTGTTTCATTAGCAGCTAACATAAATTCTTCTACCATTCTATTAGATATTTCACGATCATAAGGTTTAATTTCAATTGGTTTTCCAAGCTCATTTAATGTAATTTTGGCTTCTGCAATTTCGAAATCAATAGCTCCTCTTCTAGTTCTCTTTGCTCTTAATATCTTGCAAAGCTCTTCCATATTCTTAAAGTCTTCATAAAGGTAATCATATCTCTTTATTAATTCTTCATCATGATCCTTTAAAATCTTTGTAACGTCTGTATATGTCATTCTTTCATTAGTTTTAATAACAGATTCCACTATTTCATGATCTACTACTTTTCCTTTATGATCTATTTCCATAAAACAAGTTAATGTCAATCTGTCTACTTTAGGATTCAAGGAACATATACCATTAGATAATTTTCTAGGTAGCATTGGGACAACCCTGTCTATTAAATAAACTGAAGTTGCTCTTTTTAATGCTTCTTTGTCTAAAGGGTTATTTTCCTTTACATAGTGAGTTACATCAGCAATGTGAACTCCTAGCTTAAAGTTTCCATTACTTAACTTTTCAATAGATACAGCGTCATCTAAATCCTTTGCATCTTCTCCATCTATTGTAACCATTTTTAAATCTCTTAAATCTCGTCTTCCTTTATATTCTTTTTCATCTATTTCCTCGGAAATACCGTCAGCGAAATTCAACACTTTATCACTAAATTCTTCAGGAAGTCCAAGTTTCTTTATAATCATTAAAATATCTATTCCTCTATCGCCTTTTCTCCCTAAAACTTCTGTTACAACACCCTCTGCCTTTCTTTTTTCATCTGGCCATTTAGTAAGTTTAACTGTAACAACATCTCCATCTTTAGCACCATTTCTATCCTTCTTTGAAATAAAAACGTCTTTAGATATTCTGGTATCTTCTGAAACTACAAATCCAAAATTCTTACAATCTTCATATATACCTACTATATTAGTTGTATTCCGTTCAATAATTTCAACTACTTCTCCTTCTCTTTTCTTAGTATTTGTATCTTCCCTAGTTACTTTAACAGATATCTTATCCCCGTTCATAGCACCATTCATAGAAGTACTTTGAATAAACACATCATTTTGTCCTTCTTCATCTGGAATTAAAAATCCAAATCCCTTTGCATGTGATTGAAGCTTTCCTATAACTAATCCTTCTTTTTCCTTACCGCTCTCAGCTATCATATATTTATTTTTCTTAGTTCTCATAATAAAGCCTTCATCTTCCATTATTTTTAAAGTCTTTTTAAAAGCATTATATTCATTTCTCTTTATATTAAATACAGCAACCAATTCTTCAATATCCATTGGTTTATACGCAGATTCTTTCATAAAATTTCTTAAAGTTTGTTTAATTCCCATGATACTTACCTCCATTATACATTTTTATATGTATTATTACTTTATATCTATATACTACCACATTAATGTTCTACAACATAGATTTTATCTTTTTTATATTATTAGTATTGACATATAATTGTTTTTTATTTAATCTTTTTTTTAGATAACAATCTCACTTTTTCAAAAGCTTATTCATCATTAACTTTTATTATTCCCTCTTATATTATTAATGTTATAGGCTAATCCTACTTCTATTTTTTAACTTAGCACTCTAGTATGCATTTCATTTAGTTCTTTAGGTGTATTAAGATTTATTAAAGATAATAATTTATCATCATATAACTTGATTTCATTTTCATAAATCTCTCTTACTTTAATCTCAGTAAAAATATTTGAAATTTTTAATTTTTCTTCACTTAAATGTTGCTTCATAACATTCAAACAATTTTTAGAATATGTTGCAAATAATGGCTGAAATCTACCATCTATTTTAGGAACCACTGCATCATATCCTTTAATTTGTATTATATGATTTATTAATTGTAAATTTATAAAAGGCATATCACATGCAACTACGAAACACTCATTAAAAGTTGCTTCTTTAATACCTGTATATAATCCTCCAAGTGATCCTTTATTGGTTATTATATCTTTCACTAAACGGACATTTGTGTATTCAAAATCTTCTGGTGCATTTGTAACTATTATTATTTCTGAAAAAAGCTCTCTAAATATATTTAAAATAATATCAATAATAGGTATGTCACCTATTTTTATAAATGCCTTCTTCCGTCCCATCATCCTGCTATTTTTTCCTCCAGCTAATATTATCCCTGTCATAGTATCACCTCCTAGAAGAACAATAAACTATACTAAGTGTGCTTCTAAATAACTATAGAATCTCCCTTATTTTAATATATTTGTCTTCTATAAAATTAGCAATTGAATTAATATCATTTAAATCTAAAAGTTGTATATCTATATTCAGCTCTTCATCACTAGCTACTGCAATAAAAGTTGAAATATTAAAATTACTATCTTCACACAATAATTTATTATCAACAGATTTTCTGTGAACTTCAATTTTAGGATAATTATTGTTTTTGAAACCTTCAATTAAAACAATATCTAAATTAGTAAAATATCTCATAATATCCTCAATATCTAATTCCTGCCTTACTGTTTGAATCATAGCAAGTTTTTCCGAAGAAGAAATTATTACATTATCAGCTCCTGCTTGTGTAAATCTATAGCTATCTTTACCTTTTTTATCAATATCAAGTTTATGAGCATCATGTTTTAATACTCCTACACTATAATTTCTCTGTTTTAAAATTTTAATTAAGCTTTCAATAAGTGTAGTTTTTCCAACATTGGACTTTGTTGCAACAATAGAAATTACTAAATTTTCTTTTTTATTTAAATATAAATCTGCCATTAAAAACTTCTCCTACATGCACATCTTCAACATCTTCCGGTATAATAACAATTCCATTTGCTTTACTAATAGTCACTAATTGATTTGAACTTTGTGAACCAATTTTATGTGCATAATAAACTTCATTTTCTTTTTTTAAATCAACGTAAACAAAATCTCTTCTACCTACTTTAGACTTAAAATCATCTGCTAAAATCACATTAAATTCTTCATTATAAAAATTATTTTTCCTCATAATTTTTTTTATTGCTGGTTTAACAAATTCCTCAAAAGTATTAATTGCAGATAACGGATTTCCTGGAAGTCCAAAAAATAGTTTTTTCTTATAAGTAGCAAAGGTTACAGGCTTCCCAGGTTTAATAGCTACTTTATTAAATTTTATATCCGCTCCAATGTCGCCTAAAATCTCTTCTATAAAATCATAATCACCTACTGAAACTCCTCCAGAAGTTATTACAATATCGGATTCCTTTAGAGATAAATTAATCTTTTCACGTAAGATGTCTTTGTCATCACAAACAATTCCAAAAGATATTACCCTTGCCCCTATTTTTTCAATTAAAGAAATTAAAGCATATTCATTGCAATTTCTTATTTTACCGTTTGATATTGTACTATCTATATCTACTAATTCATCTCCAGTTATAATTAGTGCAACAACAGGACTTTTATGTACTTTAACCTTTTTATAACCTAACGATGCTAATAATCCTATCTCAGAGGGCCTTATAATACTGCCTTTTTTTAAAGCTAAATCCCCTACTCTAAGTTCCTCCCCTAATTTAATAATATTTGTGTCTTTTTTTACCTTTTCATTTATATATATTTTATTATTTTCTACAATGACTTTTTCAATTTCTATTACAGAATCAGCATAATTGGGTACTGGTGCTCCAGTCATTATTTTATACGCCTCACCATGTTCTAATATTTCCGTGCAATACTCCCCTGCTTTTATTGTATTTTTAATTTTAAATTCAGTTATATTTTCATTACTAGCACTTTCTGTATCTTCACTTTTTATTGCATACCCATCCATAGCAGATTTATTAAATGGTGGTAAATTATCTTTAGAATAAATATTTTCTCCTAAAACTCTGTCATTGCATTGTAGTATGTCTCTTTCCTCTAAAGACGATAATTCTATATAATCAAAAATTATTTTTTGAGCTTCCTTAAAATTAATCACTGTATAATTTCCTTTCAATAATTATTTTTATTTATATATTTCATAGTTAAATTGTTACCTTTTTTACTCTAAACATGCTAATACGCTTGTAAATATTCCTTCCCTAAGAAGGACATAATCACCTACTAAGTTCTTAATTTCACAACCATTATGGCATTACTTTACTATTTGAGTTGCTTCTAATAAGAAAAGATGTCATGATTCTGGTGTGTTCCGAACCTATTTCTGATACTCCAGTTAGAGACATCTAATGCCTCTAGCTTTCTAGTCAGCTTAAGGTAAATTATTCATACAAGTTTTATATATATAAAAACACCTTATTCTATACTTGTCAATTTTAAATTTAGTATTTACTTTAAAAGAATTGCCTCCCAATGAATTTAATCTGTTGAGAAGCAATTCTTTTATTTTATAAACAAAAAAAGCTACTTGAATAAAGTAGCTCAGATTTATTATTTTACTAAATTTAATACAATCGAATTTATTGCAAAAAGTGCCATAAACATAACTGTTAATCTTACAAGAATTACTTCTTTAGTTCTTGATTTGTTTTTTGAAAAGAATGTTTCTTGTGTACTTCCTTGTATTAAACCACTTAAAGCATCAGATTTACCAGGTTGCATAAAAATTGTTACGACAACACCTAATCCAAATAACACTTCAAAGACTAATAATATATTTTGCATAGGTAACACCTCCTATAATGATCAATAACGTCAATCTAAATAATATCACATTTATTCATTCATTACAACTTTCTGTAGTGAAAATTTCATACTACTACAATAAAAACTTGTGTAAATATAAAAATAGTTGATAATACAAAAAATTCACATTTCTTATACTACCAACTATATGTCAATTCATTTTATTTAATGTTAAAGAAAGCTTTCTTACCTCTATATTCAGCTACATCATCTAATTCTTCTTCTATTCTTAATAATTGATTATATTTTGCAACTCTTTCAGATCTAGCTGGTGCTCCAGTCTTTATTTGACCTGCATTCACAGCCACAACTAAGTCAGCTATTGTTGTATCTTCAGTTTCACCTGATCTATGAGAAACAACTGCTGTATATCCAGCTCTGTTAGCCATTTCAATTGCATTTAGAGTTTCTGTTAATGTACCTATTTGATTTAACTTAATAAGAATTGAGTTAGCTACACCAAGGTTAATTCCTTTTTCAAGTCTTTCAGTATTAGTAACAAATAAATCATCACCAACTAATTGTACTTTCTTTCCTAATCTTTCAGTAATTAGCTTCCAACCATCCCAATCTTCTTCAGCCATACCATCTTCAATTGAAATAATAGGATATTTATTGACCCATTCTTCAAAGAAATCAACCATCTCTGCTGATGTTAATGTTCTTCCTTCATGTTCTAATACATACTTACCATCTTTATAATACTCTGATGAAGCTGCATCAATTGCAATAAATATTTCCTCTCCTGCTTTGTATCCAGCTTTTTCTACTGCTTCAATTATAACATCAAGTGCTTCTGCATTTGACTTTAAGTTTGGAGCAAATCCACCTTCATCACCAATACCAGTTGAGTATCCTTTATCATTTAAAATTTTCTTTAATGTATGATATACTTCAGCACACATTCTTACAGCTTCACTAAATGTTGGTGCTCCAGCTGGCATAATCATAAATTCTTGTAAATCTACAGAGTTATCAGCATGTGATCCTCCATTTATTATATTCATCATAGGAACTGGCAATACTTTTGCATTTACTCCACCTATATATTTATATAAAGGCATATTCAACGAAGTTGCAGCTGCATTTGCAACAGCTAATGATACTCCTAAAATAGCATTGGCTCCTAATTTTTCTTTGTTTTTAGTTCCATCTAATTCAATAAGCATTTTGTCAATATAAGTTTGGTCAAATACATTACTTCCTATTAATTCTTCTGCAATAGTGTCATTTACATTCTTAACTGCATTTAAAACGCCTTTTCCTAAAAACTTATTTTTGTCTCCATCTCTTAATTCTACAGCTTCATACATTCCAGTCGATGCACCTGATGGTACCGCTGCTCTTCCTACAGTTCCATCTTCTAAATATACTTCTACTTCTACTGTTGGAAAACATCTCGAGTCTAAAATTTGCCTTGCAACCACATCTACAATTTCTAAGTAATCTTTCATTTAATATTACCTCCTCATTTTATAATTACATTGAGAATTCTTCTCATTGTAATTATAATACATAACATCTAAATTTAAAAGCTTTTTTTCATTTACCATAATATTATTAGTAAATTATTTAATGAATATTCATATTAATATAGAATAATAAAAAAATTAACTATAGATACTCCAAGTTTAAGTTGAACTTAGATTTAGAGTATCTATAGTTAACCTTTATTTTTATTCTAATGTAGATAAATTTGTTCTTTCACAATACCTTTTAAATTTCAATTCCCATGATATTGCTATCTTTGAATCTATTTTTTTTATACCTGTAAAAAATTCTTCTAGCACTCCAATTCTATTTAATCCTTTCATTAAATGCCTTGGATGATCAACTTTTCTAGTATAAGCTTTTTTAGGGTCTATTATCATAAGTTTTTCATTATCTGAAACATAAATATCTCTACATCTAATATCTAACTTCTTGAATTTAAGCCTCTTAAATTCTAATAGTAAATCATATATATTTTCAATTAATCTTTGACTAATTCCATTTTGTTTTATATATTTGTCAAGTCTTTTGCCTTCTACCATATCTCTTATAACATAGAATTTCCCCCTTTTATATAAATACGGAAAATATTTAGATCCATTTGTTTTAGCAAGAATACTTCCTTCATCATTACATACCTTTTTTCTTAAAAATATTTTGATAGCTTTTTTATTTGGTAATTCGTACACCACTCCATTATTCCCTTGACCTAGATAATTAGCCTCTCTAAATAAATTTTCAGTGATTTCATCAAAATCAGCAGAGTATGCAAAATTCTTTTTCATATCATCAACCTTAAATCTTTTTTATAAATATATTAATTTAAAATTTAGTTTATGCGGTTTTACTTAAATGATTCTCTAAAATTTCGCAAATTTTATTACTTTAAAATACTTTCTGTAAAAAAAATTGTCTCAAAATAAAATAAACTTGTATACTTTTACGAATATTATGTTGTTTTTAAGTAGATAAGTCTGAATCATTTAGTCTACTAATGAATGTGAGTATAGTTTCCTAAGTATCATTATTTTTGAACATATAAAAACTGCCTTAAAACAATTTAAAATTATCTTAAGGCAGTCATCTTATGTAAGGCCCTTGAAAATAACTAGTCAATATCCTAATCTATATTTGACTTATTATTTTTTCATTTACCTTTAAATTATTTATTTACTACTAAATTTTCACCAGTCATTTCAGCCGGTATTTCAACACCTAATTGAGTTAACATTGTTGGTGCAATATCAGCAAGTTTTCCATCATTTAACTTCTTATTTTCTGTATGATTTGATACCCAAACAAATGGTACTGGTTGTGTAGTATGAGCTGTAAATGGAGTTCCTGTTGAGAAATCTATCATAGTTTCAGCATTACCATGGTCTGCAGTAATAAACACGCATCCATCCTTTTCTAATACCTTATTTACAACATTCCCCAAACATTCATCAACTGCTTCTATTGCTTTAACAGCTGCTTCAACAATTCCTGTATGACCAACCATGTCTGGATTTGCAAAGTTTAAGATTATCATGTCATATTTATCACTATCTAATCTAGCTAATAATTCTTCTGTTACTTCATATGCACTCATTTCTGGCTTTAAGTCATAAGTTGCAACCTTTGGTGAAGGAATTACTATTCTATCTTCACCTGGATTTTCTTTTTCTACTCCGCCATTAAAGAAGAAAGTAACATGGGCATATTTTTCAGTTTCAGCGATTCTTAATTGATTTAATCCCTTACTACTTACATATTCTCCAAGAGTATTAGCTAAAGTTTGTGGAGTATATGCAACATTTACACCTTCTAAAGTCTTATCATATTGAGTCATTGTTACAAAAGTAAGGTTTAAAGTTTCTCTCTTAAACCCAGCAAATTCTTTATCGTTAATAGCTCTAGTTATTTCTCTAGCTCTATCTGGTCTAAAGTTAAAGAAGATAACTGAATCTTCATTTTTTATGTTACCACCTTCAGTTATTACTGTTGGTAGAACAAATTCATCAGTTTTATTATCGTGATATGAATTTTCCATAGCTTCTACTGCGCTATTTGCAGTTTCACCTTTTCCTAAAACTACTGCGTTATATGCAAGTTCAACTCTTTCCCATCTATTATCTCTATCCATAGCATAATATCTACCGCTTATAGTAGCAATCTTACCTATACCTACTTCAGCCATAATTTTTTCAGTTTTTTCTACGAATTCTTTTCCTGATGAAGGTGGTACATCTCTTCCATCCATAAATGCATGAAGATAAACATTTTGAACTCCTTCTTTTTTAGCAAATTCTAAAAGTCCTCTTAAATGATCAATATGTGAGTGAACCCCACCGTCTGATAAAAGTCCCATTAAGTGCAAAGCTGATCCACTTTTTTTTGCATTATCCATAGCTAGCTTAAGAGCTTCATTTTCAAAGAAATCTCCATCTGAAATTGCTTTTGTAATTCTAGTTAATTCTTGGTATACTATTCTACCTGATCCAATATTCAAATGTCCAACTTCTGAATTACCCATTTGGCCTTCTGGTAATCCAACTGGCATTCCACTTGCTTGTAATTGTGAAGTAGGATATTTTTCAAACAATTTATCTAAATTAGGTTTATTTGCTAAACTTACAGCATTTCCTTCTGATTTTGGTGCAATTCCAAAACCATCCAATATCATTAACATAACAGGTTTTTTTGACATTTCCTATCCCTCCAAATTTCCTCAATTTTAGATCATAATATATTAATCTTACTTTATTATATACTATATTTAATCTATTAAATTATATTATTTTTTTACACTTATTGCAACTTATAAAGGCTAAAATAGGTGTATATAACTTAAATAAGAGAATATAAATACTTTGTTTGACCATAATAATAAAAATTGCTTAAAAAATGGAATTTTTAAAATTAAAATTTATTTTTTAGGCGATTTCTATAGAAATATGTGATTTCTTGATAAATTCTAGAAAACATAACTTTAATCAGTATTTTTTTATTATATAATAAAAAAAGCTATGAACAAAAAGTTCATAGCTTTAAAAAACATCTTAATAATTAGCTATTGCAGAGAAATCAGCAGCAACTAAACTAGCTCCACCAACTAATGCTCCATCTATATCAGACATTTCCATTTGAGCTTTTATTGTGTTTGGTTTAACTGATCCACCGTATTGAATTCTTACTTTATCAGCAACTTCTGATCCATACATTTCAGTAACCATAGCTCTTATTGCTTTAATTGTTTCATTTGCTTGTTCATCAGTAGCAGTTTTACCTGTTCCAATTGCCCAAATTGGTTCATAAGCAATAACAAGTTTTTCTGCTTGATCATTTGTTAATCCAGCTATATCAACTTTAATTTGAGCTTCGATAACTGTATTAGTAGTTCCATTTTCTCTTTGTTCTAGAGATTCTCCACAGCAAAGAATTGGAGTAATGTTGTGTTCAAAAGCTTTTTTAACCTTTTTATTTAGTGCTTCATCAGTTTCATTGAAGTATTCTCTTCTTTCACTGTGACCTAAAACAACATATTCAATTCCCATAGCTTCTAGCATTCCTGGAGAAACTTCTCCTGTGAAAGCTCCACTTTCTTCAAAGTGCATGTTTTGTGCAGCTACCTTTATATTTGATCCGGCTACTGCCTTTTTAACAGCATCTAAACATACAAATGTAGGGCATACAACTACGTCACATGTAGCATTTTTAACTAATGGCTTTAATTCTTCTACCATTTTAACTGCTTCATCAATAGTTTTATTCATTTTCCAGTTTCCTGCAATAATTGCTTTTCTCATTATATCCACCTCATAATTAAAATTTTAATAAGACACATGAAATAAAATAACATACTTAAGAAGCTTTTGGCCGAAAGCTTCTTAAGTACTAATTGAATAAAATTTTTAAGTATACTTTATAATTTTATTAGTAATTACTATTTTAAATTTTCCTTATTTTAATACATTAGTTGTTAATATATTAAAATAAGAGATATTAATTATTTTTCATATAAATTAGTTATTTAATGCAGCGATTCCTGGTAATACTTTACCTTCTAAGAATTCAAGAGAAGCACCACCACCAGTTGAGATGTGAGTCATCTTGTCGCCAAATCCTAAGATGTTAACAGCAGCTGCTGAATCTCCACCACCTATAATAGTAGTAGCATCTGCATCTGCCATAGCCTTAGCTACTGCAATTGTTCCCTTATTGAAGTTTTCGAATTCGAATACTCCCATAGGTCCATTCCAAATTACTGTCTTAGCATCTTTAATAGCATCAGCATATAAATCATCAGTCTTTGGTCCGATATCTAATCCCATGCTTCCAGCTGGAATATTTTGATCTTCTGTAACTACAGCTTCTACATCTTTAAATTCTGCAGCAACTCTATGATCTACTGGTAATAAGAATTTAACACCTTTTTCTTCAGCTTTTGTAATCATTTCTTTAGCATAGTCAAGTCTATCTTCTTCAACTAATGAAGTTCCGATTTCATATCCTTGAGCTTTTAAGAATGTATAAGCCATTCCACCACCAATAATGATTGTATCAACTTTATCTAAAAGATTATTGATAACAGCAATTTTATCAGAAACCTTTGCTCCACCTAAGATAGCAACAAAAGGTCTTACTGGACTTTGAACTGCATTTCCTAAGAACTTTAATTCTTTTTGAATTAAGTATCCACATACAGCAGTATCAAGATAATCAGTTACTCCAACTGTTGAACAGTGAGCTCTATGAGCTGTTCCAAATGCATCATTAACAAATACGTCTGCTAATGAAGCTAATTCTTTAGAGAAGTCTGCAATATTCTTAGTTTCTTCTTTTCTGCATCTAGTGTTTTCTAATAATACGATGTCTCCATCTTTCATATCAGCAACAGCTTTTTTAGCATTTTCGCCTACAACTTCTTCATCTCTAGCAAAAATAACTTCTTTACCTAGCATTTCGCTTAATCTTGTAGCAACTGGTGCTAATGATTTTGAAGCATCTTTTCCTAAATGTGAGCAAAGAATAATTTTTGCATTATGTTCTACTAAATACTTGATAGTTGGAAGTGCTCCAGCTAATCTGTTTTCATCAGTTATAACGCCATCTTTTAATGGTACATTAAAATCACATCTAACTAAAACTTTTTTACCATTTACATCTATATCTTCAATTGTCTTTTTATTAAAATCCATTAAAACTCACCTCAAAAAATTATTTTATCCGATAGCTAGCATCCGTAACACGCCCTCTTCTTCAAGTTGGAGATAACGGCTGCACGCTCCTGGACATTGTGACCCTTGTGGTTATAAGTTCAACTAAATTTAGCTGGAGTATAAAACTCCACCTCAAAAGTTTCACTTTATATGAATATTTTAAAATAGTCTGGCTTTATAGCCTTATACTACAAAACCAGACTTATTTACTTTAACATAAAATTTGCGCAATTATGTTCAGTTAGTTTCAAATTACTTTAAGTTAGCGAAGTATCCTAAAGTTCTGATTAATTGGTTAGTGTATGACATTTCGTTATCGTACCAAGAAGCTACTTTAACTAATTGTTCTCCATTAACTTCCATAACCTTAGTTTGTGTAGCATCGAATAATGATCCGAAGCTGCTTCCTATAATATCACAAGAAACTATTGGATCTTCAGTGTAACCAAATGATTCAGTTGCAGCAGCAGCCATAGCAGCATTAATTTCTTCTGCAGTTACTTTCTTATCTAAAGTACAAACTAATTCAGTTAATGAACCAGTTATTGTTGGAACTCTTTGAGCTCCTCCATCTAATTTTCCAACTAATGCTGGAATAACTAATCCGATTGCTTTAGCAGCACCTGTTGAGTTAGGAATTATTGAAGCTGCAGCAGCTCTAGCTCTTCTTAAATCACCATTTCTGTGTGGAGCATCTAAAGTATTTTGATCGTTAGTGTAAGAATGGATTGTAGTCATAAATCCTTTTGTTAATCCAAATTGATCACTTAATACTTTAGCAAATGGAGCTAAACAGTTAGTAGTACATGAAGCACCTGAAATAACTGTATCTTCTGCTTTTAATATATCATGATTTACATTAAATACTACTGTTGGTAGATCATTTCCTGCTGGAGCTGAAATAACAACTTTTTTAGCACCTGCTTTAATATGAGCTGAAGCCTTTTCTTTTGAAGCAAAGAATCCAGTACATTCTAAAACGATATCTACGTTTAATGCTCCCCAAGGTAAGTTTGCTGGGTTAGAATCAGCAGTTACTTTGATTTCCTTTCCGTTTACTACGAAAGCTCCTTCTTTAACTTCGATTTCTCCATCGAATCTACCTTGAGCTGAATCATATTTGAATAAGTGAGCTAACATTTTAGCATCTGTTAAGTCATTGATTGCAACCACATTAAATTCAGGGTTGTTAATCATTAATCTTAAAGCCAATCTACCTATTCTTCCAAAACCATTAATTGCTACGTTTACCATTACAATTACCTCCTAATTATACTTTCTTTTTTTTTATAAAAATAAATTTTACAAACTAATTTAATAACTGAATTTCATTATCTAGTTTTTTTAGTATTCCATAGGCTGTTGCCTCATCTGTAACTAATACTCCATTTACGTCGTTAAATTCAGTTGATATTATTGACTCAACTTTATTCTGCCCACCAGCCACTGCAATATGTGTTTTTATTTTTCTGGCTTCATTGATTTTAATTCCAACAGCGGTAGTTTCTGAGATTATTTTTGAGTCTTTGTTAAAATAACATCCAAATGCTTCTCCAACAGCCCCTTTATTAATTAGATTATCTATTTCTAGCTGTGGAACTCCTCTTTTTCTTGCCATCTGAACAGCATTACCTATACCATATATTAATATATCTGCTTTATGTATAGTATCTATTACTGCCTTAACGGCTTCTTCCTTAAGTAATGTATCTATTATATCTAAACTTAAGTTTTCCGAAATATGAAGCATTTTGTATGTACCATTTAGCTTTTTAGCTAAGGTAGCAGCTAAAGTATTTGCTTGAGTTTCAACCTTTTTGCCCATTCCACCTCTTGCAGGTACTACTTGGATTTTTGATAAATTTGTTATTTTAGGAAATGCTTCTACAACTTCTTTTAATGTGCTTCCACCTGTTAAAGCTATAATAGAATTATCTTCTAAAACATCTTTTACATAATTTGCACAAGCTTTCCCTAAATCCTTTAACACTAAAGGATTTTCTTCAATGTCTCCTGGGACTATGATTACTTTTTTTAAATTAAGAAAAGATTCTATTTTCGCCTCAACTTCTGAAAGACCTTTTATTTCATGAATAAAATCATTTAGTTTATATATAAGTTCTATTCCTTCACTTGTAACTGTCATTCCAGAAGCATTTATCTCAATTAATCCTTGTTCCTTCAAAAAACCTATTTCTGTTCTTGCTGTTCTTTCACCAACATTTAGAATGTCTGCAAGGACTCGCCTTCCTATAGGTTCATTATGACAGATTGTCCTGAGTACGTTATACCTTTTCTCTAATGTATTTACGAGCTCAGGAACTATCTTTTTTTGTAATTCTAATATTTCCTGCAACTCCAACACTCCTTTGGCCACTAAGTGTCCCATATTATTTTATTATGTCCCACAGCTATTATTATAGAACACATTTATAAAATTTTAAAGGCTTTAGGCAAATTTTTTTTATAATATTTCAAAAAACACATAAAAACTCTAATAAATTCAATTATTAGGAAGCTTTCATGTGTGTGTTTACAATATCTTACTGCAGAAATTTTTAAAGTCATAGGTCTTTCTCATTAATTCCACATTGATAACTAAAGCCTTTTTCTCATAGAAGAAGCTTTAATGCCTAACTCTTCTCTATATTTCGCAACTGTTCTACGAGAAATATTCATATCTTTATCTGCTAGCATAGAACTTAATATTTGATCTGAAAGAGGCTTCCCTTTATTTTCTTCGTTAATTATTTTCTTTATTTCATTTTTTATTTTTATAGTTGATGTATCATCATCATTATTTGAAGATATTCCACTTGCAAATAAATCTTTTATTTTTATAGTTCCATAACTTGTTAATACATATTTGTCTTTAATTGCTCTGCTTACAGTAGAGTCATGAACTCCAATTACTTCTGCAACTTCTTTTAATATCAAAGGTTTTATATATTGTTTACCAAATTTAAAGAACTCCTCTTGTTTACTGATCACACATTCTAAAACCTTATATAGTGTATTTTTTCTTTGCTCTATTGATTTAATTAAAAATAATGCTTGATTAATCTTATCTTTAACATAATCATTTGTTTTTGAATCTTCATTATTTTGCAAAACATCTTTATAAGTTTTGCTTATCATAAGTCTAGGTAAAACACTTTCATTCATTAATATGAAAAATTCACCATCTATATTTTTTATTTCAGCATCTGGAATTATGTAATTAACTTCTTCACCTGTATAAAATCCTCTTGATGGCTTAGGCTCTAGTTTTTTAATTAAATCTCCATATCTCTGTGCTTCTCTTGGTGATATATTAAAATCTTTTCCTATTAATTCATATTTATTTTCTGCAACATTTTCTAAATGATTTGAAATTATTTTCTCTATTATGTTATCTAAAATATTCAATTTTAAACTCTGAATAAGTAGACATTCTTTGATATTTCTAGCTCCTATACCATAAGGTTCCAATGATTGAACTATTTTTAAAGCTTTTTCCACTACATCTTCAGATATATTTAATTCTTCAGCAAGTTCTTCTATTGATATTTCTAAATAGCCTCTATTATCTAATGACTCAACAATATATTTGCATATAGTTAACATATATTGATCTATATTTACTTCAACTAATTGTTCTTGTAAATAATCCTTTAGTGATACCTTTTTTTCAATAAAATTTAGTGGTGAAACCTCTTCACCAGAATAACTTTTTTCTGATCTATCTTTATAATTGTCAGAATATAATTCATCAACTATTTCTTTATGATCATATTTATCTTCTATATTCGTTTTTTCATTTATTGGTGCATCATCATATGAAATTACTTCCTCATTGATCTCTAAAACTGGATTTTCTGAATACTCATTGTCAATATATTCTCTTAAATCATGAAGAGACATTTGTAAAAGCTTTATAGATTGTTGCATATTTTGAGTTAATATCAATTTCTGTTCTTGCGTCATCTTCATTCTATAATCTAAATTCATAAATATCCCCCTTATTACTATTTATCATGACTTTAGTTAAACGTATTCATCACGATGATAATTTAATAATTAACAATCTTTCATATAGTATACCCTGTCTTACTATCACAATGCAAGTTAACTATATTAATTTTAATCATAAAAAACATACCTTATTTATTATGTCCACGTTAATCCAAATTAATTTAGACATATAAAAAGTATCAGGGTAGTATTATAATCTATTTTGCGCATACTAAGTCATCATGTTTAACTAATAACTTGATATTAGCCAAGCATCATCCTTATCTAACACAAAACACAACTACATCATTACCTTGTTATTTTCTATATGCCTTACTTAAAATCATATAACTCAAAAAAATTAAAGAATGTCTTTAATTTTTTATTATCTCTTAATATTATTTATTTAAAAATACTAATCCACAACACCCCGGACCTGAATGTATACATACAGTTGATCCAACAGGACATTCCACAAAATTAACTTTGTTGCTTTTCATATATACTTTAAGAGCTTCTTTAATTTCAATATTATTTACATCAATTAATATGACCGGTACTTCATCATCTAAATTTGCATTTTCTAAATCACTAATAATTTTCTCAATTGATTTTCTATTCCCTCTAATTTTATCTTTTACAGATACAAGACCATCTTTTATTTCCAATATTAGCTTTATTCCAAGCATACCGCCAACTATACCAGCTGTCTTAGAAATTCTTCCGCCTCTAACAAGATACTCTAAAGATTCAAAATAAATTGAAACCTTTATTTTTTCTTTAATAATATTCAATTCTTCTTCAATTTTTGCAATATCATATCCTTTATTTATAAGCTTAGCAGCTTTTATAACTAGTATTCCAAGCGCTGCTGTAACATTTTGAGAGTCAATAACAGCTACATCTTTAGTTTCTAATGTTTCCTTTGCTATACATGCTGATTGATATGTTCCGCTCATTGCAGAAGACATATGAATTGATATAATTTTATATCCTTCACTCAGATATTTCTTGTATGCCTCAATAAATCTATTTGGAATAACTTGAGCTGTAGTTGGAAATATACCCTCCTTTTCTATTCTTTCAAATACTTTCTGAGGATTTATTTCAACTCCATCTAAATAACTTTCTTCACCAAAGTTTATTAATAATGGTAAAACTTCTATATCATACTTCTCATATATTTCTTTGGATAAATCAGCAGTACTATCTGTTATGATTTTTATCTTTTCCATATATCTTCATTCCTCTTCGTTTATTTCATATTAGGAAATCCTATTTGTCTTAAAGCTTCATAAGCAATTATAGCTGCTGTATTTGACAAATTTAAACTTCTAGTACTTGATTTTATCATAGGAACTCTAAGGCCAGTATGTCTATTATGCACTGCTTCCGGAACTCCACTAGATTCTCTTCCAAACATTATAAAATCTCCTTCTTCAAAGGCAATTTCATCAAAATGGGTTCCTCCATGAGTAGTGGCTAAAAATATTCTTTTATCTCCGTATTTATTTAT
The DNA here is from genome assembly GCA_003129525.1 of Clostridium beijerinckii. NCBI lineage: Bacteria > Bacillati > Bacillota > Clostridia > Eubacteriales > Clostridiaceae > Clostridium > Clostridium beijerinckii. Next base: position 363,165 of record CP029329.1, read on the forward strand.
AAAATCTTCATAGCTTTCATGTATTTCTAATTGTAAGTCTTTCCAATAATCTAAACCTGCTCTTCTAACTTGTTTATCATTTATTTCAAATCCTAATGGTTTTATTAAATGCAATTTACTATCTGTAAGAACACAAGTTCTTGCAATATTGCCTGTATTTTGGGGTATTTCAGGTTCATATAATACTATATTTAAATTCAAAACTTCACCTTCTCCTATTTTTATCAAAAAATCAGTCCACTTTTATTTTAAAATTATACTATACGGTTCAGAACAAGTCAAAATATTCATTGCCTAATCATATAGATATAATTTAAAATTTATATCACTTTAACTTTTAACTCAAACTTATTTACTAATTTTAGGCTTTCTGACTTTTTACAATTAAAAAACATATTTTCTTTAATACATTCATCTCAATTTCAAAGAAAATATGTTTTAATTCTATTCTAAATATTTAATTTATTATGCTGGGTTTGCTATTGTAGGTGGTGTTACTGGCGGTGTTGATGTTGGTGGTATTGTTGGCGTAACAGTTGTCGCCGGTTGCGTTCCTTTTTTAACCACGATTCCAACACTTGCATAATTATCTGTTGATATAACTTCCCTCTTGACTTCTACTCCATTTTCATAAGTGACTTGATATGATCTTGCTTTATATCCAATCATCCCTATTCCTTCACTCACTTCTTTACCTTCTGGCAAACTACTATCTGCTACTACCTTAGTTTCAGGTGGTATAGTTTGAAGAACTTCATTTACCATATCATATGTTTTTCCGTTTAATGCACTAGTATCTCCATATATATTATAAATCATTACTTTGCCTGCAGTACTTCCTTTAATATAAATAGGGAAATCATAAGTATTTTTAAACTTGTAATCTAAATAACCATAAGAAACTGTTGCATCAAGTCCTGGCTGTGCATAACCTACTACCATAGAATGATTTGTTCTTTCAACAGATCTTAAGTTAGCTTTCATTACTGCTCTATAAATAGCAGTAGATACTTGACATATACCCCCACCAATTCCTGGTTCTACTTTATTTCCTACATATGTTCCAGCTTCTTGATATCCTCTTTCAATTGTTCTAGGTCCTACGACATCATTAAAACTAAATGTTTCTCCTGGCATAACTATAGTTCCATTTATTGCAGCAGTTGCTATTTCTATATTAGTACTTCTACCTGCTGCAGATGTAGCGTAGTTAGATGAGAAAGTCCCCATTACACCTTTTATTTTAGATAAATCTTCGTTAGTTATTCTTGGTTTCGTTATTTCTAACTCTACTGTTGCTTTATTCGTAGAATTAAGCTCCTCGTTTATATTTTCTTTTAACGTTTTGTCTAACACATCTAAATTTATTGTTCTTCCTTCGGTTCCAGACTTAACAACTATCTTACCATTTTCCACACTAATTGTAGCATCCTTAGCTAATTCTGTAACATCCTTTTGTAATTTCTCTTCATATTTTTTTAATTGTTCTTCATCATATGAAAGGCCTAATGAAATCTGACTTTTTTCATCATCCGAATTTTTTATGGCCATATATTTCTTAAAAATTCCATTTTCTTTTCCAAATTTATAAGCTTGTTCTACTGCTACATCTATATCATATTTTGGCATTATATCTGAATAAATAAGTTCGTATTGCTTGTCCCCTATAACTATAGGTAATTTTTTATTGCTTATAGCTGTTTCAAATGTTTCAGTAAGCTTATTTTTTGCTTCTTCCTTAGTCATACCTCCAAGATCCACATCTTGTACAGTTACTCCTGGATATATTTTATTATCCCACTCTTTAACTATACTTTTTATTGATAATGAATATGCAGCTAATGCCGCAACTCCTATTACTATAAACGCTGCTATTACTAACATAATATTCTTTCGTTTCTTTATAATTTTCTTGGAAGCTCGTGCTCTTTTACCTGTTCCTTTTTCCACTCGATCTTCTCCTTTCAAGGACTTAGTAGTGTTTTAATAATCTAAAAGTCATATTTTTATTATCACTTTTAAATACATTATTGCTAAAAATTTACACTAATATTAAATTTTCACCAATGTTTTTATTATATCATATTCAAACTGTTATATGATAGTAATTTTATTATATATGATCTTAAATATGAGTTAAACTTTAGATATAAAAAAAATAACAAACCAATATATTGTATATATTTTGTACCATCTCAACACATTCTAACCACCTATAGTATTAACCATAAGTACGTTGTATCAGCATAGTATGGTTCAGAATAGACTCATATATTGACTAGTTATTTTTTTAATATACCTTATCTATAAATTTACTTTAGCACGTGTTTTAGATGTTTCTCCATCATAATCAAAAGCTTCAATTGTAACTTCTATAGGAATATTTTTTTGAACATTTAATTTATTTCTAGTTATCAAATAATTTGTAGCATTTTCATCAACTGTACCTACCCATTCTTTATTTACAAAAATATTATATCCTAACAAATCTACATCTTTATTCTTATTCCAAGAAACATATATGTTTCCATTTTCGAATCTTCCTCGTAAACCAGTAACAACATCAGGTTGAGTTAATAGATCTATATTATCTGGGCCCCAATTTGCATCAACTGGATTTCCAATTCCCGAAACAGTTGCATCTTCACTATATTGCCATATTCTCCATCTAGTCCATCCTCCAGCATTTGGCGGAAATTTAGGATTAATAGGAATCTTTGTATACATAGCAATCCATAATGGCATATTCTTTAAAGGATAACCACGTCCTGGAATATAGAAATTATCATAACGTTCTATAAAATCTACTCCTGTGTAAATCATAAGTCTTCTTCTAGTTTTTCTTTCAAATCTTTTTCTAAATCTATCAATCCAATCAATTAATGTTTTTGTAGATATTGATTTATCTGTAGGTGCTTCTACATCTATAACAGGAAATAAATCTCCATAATCTTTGTTTCCAAATCCCTCCTGCAGTATATTTATAAAATCATCACATTGTCTATCAGCATCAGTCAAATCATAAGATGGTAATGAAAAATGATATGCTCCAACAGGAATTCCATAGTTTCTACTAGCAGCTGCAAATTCCACGAATTTTTTATCAGGTCTAAATCTTCCTGTTGCTGATCCTGAAGCTCTTAAATATAAAAAATCTACTTTCGTTGCCAGTATATCAAATTGAACACTTTGGGTATATTCATTTATATCTACTCCAAAACGACTATTAGGGTTTTTATCTTGCATATTTCCTCCGACTAAAAAAATACTTCTCTACTATAAATATTAACTTACTTCAAAAAAAGTACCTATAATTATAAATTAATTATAAGTTTAGTTGTACATAGAAGCTTATATTATCTCCTACTGATTCAGCCCATATCTTACCTTCATGTAATTCTACTATATTCTTTGAAATTGCAAGCCCAAGCCCAGATCCTCCCGTATTAGTATTTCTTGATTCATCTAGTCTATAAAATCTATCAAATAATTTCTCTGCTTTTTCCTTTGAAAGATGATCTCCTTTGTTTCTAAAGACTACAATTACAGTATTATTTTTTTCATATAAGCCTATTAATATTTCTCCTGGTTTATATGAATATTTTATTGCATTAGTTATTAAATTCTCAAATACTCTAAGCATTTTTAAGGTATCTATTAAAACAGATATCTTTTCCGTTTCAAATTTTCTATATACTGTCAATTTATTTTCATCAAATAGTGGTGTTAATTCCTCTATTAGTTGCGATAAAAACTCTGATAAATTAACTTTAGTTTTTGTTAATGTTATTCCATTATTATTTAGCTTAGTATATTCAAACAAATCCTCAATTAGTAATTTTAGCCTTTCCGCTTTATTAAATGCTATATTTAAATATTCCTTCATTTCCTCTTCATCTTTATACCTGTTTTGAATTACAAGTCCTATATACCCCATTACGGATGTTAGAGGGGTTCTTAAATCATGAGAAACGTTCGTTATTAGATCTGTTTTTGTTTTCTCCGCATCTCTTTCTGCATTAATTTTTTCTCCTATTTCTGTAGCCATATAATTAATATTATAAGCTATATTCTTAATTTCATCTGTACCTTTTTCTTTTATTCTATAGCTTAAATTTCCACTTGCTATTATTTTAAGACCAAGTGCAATTTCATCTAAATACTTCATTTTGTTATTTGTTATAATAACAAAAGAAACTATAAATACTATAAATGTTAGAATCAATGCTAAAGATGAATTTGATGTATTAATTGTATTATATTTTATGGTTGCCTCTGGAATTTTTGAATATATCAAATAAATTCTTTCACTCCCCACTTTCAATGGCATTATATAATTTTTCTCTTTTACTTCTCCAATTTTTTCATAATTTACATTTGTCATGGCACTTTTTAATGCACTATAAATATCTATATTTTCTTCAACTACATTTGTGGTTTTGTATAATACTTTTCCATCCAAATCTGTTATATAGCTTTTATCACTACTTGATACATTTTCTAAAATCTTATTAACTCTATCCTTATCTTCTAAACTTAGATTTTTTTCTAACTCTATTTGTTTAGCTAAATTACTAGCTCCTCTTTCAATAGAATCATAATCATATGTTATTTTAGGCTCTGTATATTCTCTTTTCAAAAGATTATTTGTAAAATTATAAAAAATAAATGATATCAAAAAACATATTCCAATAACCATCATAAGTTCAAATCTAATACTCTTTTTAATCTTTTTCTTCGTACTGCTAACTAGCTGTTCAATACGTTTTACTATCTTTAAATCTGATATATTATAGTTTGAATTTATATGTTTTTGAGAATTATTATTTTTCAATTTTATATCCTACCCCCCAAACAGTTTTTATGAATCTAGGACTTCTTGGATTTTCCTCAATTTTCTCTCTTATTTTTCTTATATGCACCATAACGGTATTATCTGATGTCATAAATTCTTGATTCCAAACACTCTCATAAATATTTTCTATGGAAAATACTTTCCCTCGACTTTGTGCAAGCAATAATAAAATATCAAATTCTGTTGGAGTAAGTTTTAACAGATTATCTCCTAGTAACACTTCATGAGTTTCTAAATTTATAACTAAATCATCTATGTGAATTATATTATTATCATCTTCTGATAATAAATCTATTTTCTTGCTAAACTTATGAAACCTTCTAAGTTGAGATTTTACCCGGGCAATGAGTTCCAATGGATTAAATGGTTTTGTTAAATAATCATCAGCTCCCATATTAAGTCCTAATATTTTATCTATATCTTCACTTTTAGCTGATAACATTATTATAGGCATTTCTTTCAACTCTCTAATTTTCAAGCAAGCCTCTATTCCATTTAAATTAGGCATCATAACATCCAAAATTATTAAATCCACATCATTTTCTTGTAGCAAATTAATTGCTTCTAACCCATCACAAGCTTGTATGGTATCATATCCATCACTCTTAAGATATATATCAACTAAATCCCTTATTTCCTTCTCGTCATCAACAATCAAAATAGTTCCCTTTTCCAAAATGCCATCTCCTATCTAACTTTTTATTTTACTTAATAACTTTCATACTAAACTTTATTTTAATCTTAAAATCTTTACTTATTTTTAGTATTTATTCCTTTTATGGATTTCAAAATATTCTCTATTTAATTTTTACTATAATTCAATTTTAACTTAAATACCTTAAAAAAATCATCAAAAATTCTTAATACTTTCTAAAATATATTTCTAAATATAATTGATTTATATATTGTGTATTTGGCGAATTAGTTAATAACTTACGATTCTTGAAAATTGAATAAACTACCGAAATGAAGGTCATGCATTTGTTCGGGTTACTGAGGATTTAGCTGTGAATTTCTAGCAGCAGAAGTTGTACCCATTTCCACATGTTCCCAATATACATTGGGATAAGTAAAAACGGAACAACTTCTACTGAAGAAATATCTACAGCTAAATCCTCTGATGTAACGCCTCCACAAAAGCATAACCTTCATTTCGGTTTATTAGTAGTAAACTTAAATTTTTACATTACTGCAAGTCTTTTTATATTTCGCAATACCCGTATTTTTAGTACTAGTTTGAACTTTCTTCCCACTCTTCGTAGAGCTTTTCTATAATCTTTTCAAGAACTTTAATTTCTTTACTTACTTTTTCACTTTCAACTGGGTTTGAGTAAATTTCTTCTTTACAAAGTTCTTCTTGTAACTTTTCAAGAGCCTCTTCATTTGTACTTATATTATTTTCTATAGTCTTAATCTCATTTTGTTTGGCTTTAGTTTCTTTATCTAAAGCTTTTTTCTTTTTCTTTTCTTCATTTAATTGAGTTTTAGTTTTTCCTGTTGCTAAACCTTCATAACTTTCAAATCTTTGAGGATTCTTTTTCTTTTCGGTATAATAGGTATAATTACCAAGATATTCTTGAACACCATCTTCTTGTAATTCTAATATTCTATGAATTACTTTATTTAAAAAATATCTATCATGTGAGATTACAATTAATGTACCTTCATAACTTAATATTGCTTCCTCAAGTGCTTCTCTAGATGGAATATCCAAGTGATTTGTAGGTTCATCTAACAGAAGTAAATTTGATTTTGACAGCATTAATTTCAAAAGATTTATTCTACATCTTTCTCCACCACTTAATTTATTTATCTCTTTAAATACATCGTCACCTCTAAAAAGGAAAGAACCAAGAAATCCCCTAAGTTCACTTGTAGTTAGTTCAGGAAAATCGTCCCATACTTCATTTAATACTGTTTTATCTTGATTAAGATTAGATTGTTCTTGATCATAATAACCAACATTAACATTTACACCTAATACTTTAATTCCAGAATCACTTTTAATTTTATCCATTATTATATTGAAAAGAGTAGTTTTACCACGTCCATTTTCACCTATTAATGCAATCTTTTCTCCTCTTTTTAAGTCAAAAGATAAGTTGGAAAATAACTTTTTATCAACATAACTCTTAGCTAAATTTTCAATATGAAGTACATCATATCCACTTTTAACTGATGGTTCAAATTTAATTTTTGATGCAGCTTTTTCTTTATCTGGAGCATCTATAATTTCCATTTTATCAAGTGCTTTTTCTCTGCTTTCAGCTGCCTTTATACTTTTCTCTCTATTAAATGATCTAAATTTTTCTATTATTGCTTCTTGCCTTTTAATTTCTGATTGTTGCAGATTATAAGCTTTTAATTTAGAATCATGATCCTTTTTCATTAATTCTAAGGATTTGGTATATGGTGCATTATAACAATTCACATGACCATTTATAACTTGAAAGGTACCTGTTGTTACAGAATCCAGGAAAAATCTATCATGGGAAATTACAATTACAGTACCTTTATAAGTTTTTAAATATTCTTCTAACCATTCAATTGCTTCTAAGTCCAAATGATTAGTAGGTTCGTCAAGTAACAATATATCTGGGTTTAAAAGTAGTAGCTTACAAAGAGCAACTCTAGTTTTTTGTCCTCCACTTAAGGTTGAAATCAATTTATCAAAATCATTCTCTGTAAACCCAAGTCCTTTAATTACACGAGATATTTCGCCTTTATATGTATATCCGCCTCTATTTTCATAAAGGTCTTGAGCTGTTCCATAATCTTTTATGATTTTTTCATGATAAGCCGCATTCTTTTCATCATAAGGCTCATTCATTTTTACTTCTAAACTTATAATTTTATTTTCTAATTTTGTAAGATCTTCAAAGACAAGTAACATTTCATCATAAATTGTATTACATGAATCTAATGCTAAATGTTGAGCAAGATATCCTAAAGACTTATTTTTATCTATAAAAACTTCTCCATCATCTTGAGTAAGTTCTTTTGAAAGTATTTTAAACAAAGTTGTTTTTCCCTCTCCGTTTGAACCTATTATTCCAACTTTGTCGCCTTCATTAATTGAAAATGTTATGTCCTTTAAAATCGTATTTATCCCATAACTTTTACATATATTTTTACAACTTAAAACAATCATCTTTTATCCTCCAGTAGTTTAACTGAAAATCTAAAATATGCTTAAAATTCACTTCAAATAATAGTTCAAATGCACATTTTGTTAATTGAACTATTATAACAAGCATAGTTCCAAACTTGATTTTCTTTAATAATTATACTATTTTATAAAGGTTATATCAATTCAACTACATTTAAATAAACTTACTAGTCTATTTGAGTCGCCATTTTCTTTCATAGTCCTTAAGCAAATATGAATTGAAATTTAAAACATCCATTTGTAAACAAGCATATAATTTTGCTTATTATTTGATTTGCTTTATAATAAGATGAGAGTATTATTAGGAGGCAAAAGATGACTTTAAAGAATGATAAACTAAGCTTTACCACAAAAAAGAAACAATTAAAAGAAAAAGAGTTATTTTTAGCAGCATATAATTTATTTATTGAAAATGGCATAGAAAAAACATCTATAGACGATATATCCAAAAATGCTGGAGTTGCAAAAGGAACTTTTTATTTGTATTTTAATGATAAATATGATATTTTAAATAAATTAATTCTTCAGAAAAGCAATGAAATCATAAAAGAAGGATTAGCTAAAACAAATGATTTAGGAATTGAAGATTTTAGACAAAGAACATTATTTTTTATAGATTATATAGTTAACTATTTAAAATGCAATGTATCCTTACTAAAGCTTATAAATAAGAATATATCCTGGGGATTATATAGAAAAGCTGTAATGACACCTGAGGAATATGAAGATGTAAAAAAAGTATTGGATATTTTTATTAAAAATTTAACTGATGAAGGAATGAAAAAAGAAGAAGCCGAAATGACATTATTTATGATAATTGAATTAGTTGGTAGCGTGTGCTTTACAACTATTATTTTAAAAGAACCTACAGATATTGAAAGTATAAAGCCAATTTTATTCAAGAAAATTTTAGCTATGCTAACAATTTGAATTTTCTAGATATATAACACCTCGATATTAAAAACCTCTAAAAGTTTTGAATTGTTTTATTTCAAAACTTTTAGAGGTTTTATTACATATTATATTAGTAGTTCTTTTCTTTATCACAATATGACAATGTTAATCTTATTAATCGTTTAACAATTACTCTTGCAATTGGACTTGGAATTCTATATGAGTAAAGTGTTGCAAAAATTCCCGGATGATTTTGCTCAATTTTTGAATAAATTTTATTAACATTATTATCAGAATGAACTCTTTCAAGGTCTTCTGTTTCATCTAAATCCAGGTCGAAACCTCTTAATGCATCAAAAGTAGTAGGTATTATATCACTATCTATGTTTATATTAGTATTAGTATTTATATTTGTATTTGTATTTGTATTAACATTTCTATTGGCAGAATCATAGGACTCACTAGAATAATAGCACAATTGTGGAAGTCCTATTTCAGAAGGAAATAAATCTAAATTAAGATTATTATTAACATTGTTGCTGAAATCATCACGAAGCTTTTTATTAACAAATGAGAATGGAGCAAATCTAATATCTGTATTATCAAAATTAACTTGAGACATATATTTTTGAGCAGGGTTCATTTTATATTACCTCCTATAAATAAATATTGTTCACTACTATTAATAATATTCAATATAGCTGTATATAGTACAAATTTAAGAAGAAAATATATTAGTTAAGCAAGTTAATTCGCATGTACGAGTTAACTAAGTTCAAATATCTGAATATAAAATTTTCACTTTCACTTGAACTTTTTATTATGACTTATACTTAGTGGAACAATAAATATCTTCTAGGAATAATATATATTGGAGGAGATGCATATGAAGATGGAAAATGAGAAAAACATCAAAGATTTATTTATTGGATTAGATGAAAAAGTTTGTGATTCAAATGGACATTGCATAGATGGAATAAACTTTGATAATGCGGCTACTACTCCGCCTATTAAGTCAAGTATTGAATATATTGGAAAATTGAGCAATACTTATGCTTCCATAGGAAGGGGGACAGGTCAAAAGGCAGAAATAACTACTAATTTATATAAAGAATCTAAAAATTTCTTGATGAATTTTTTTAATATAAAAGATACAGAGAAGTATGTTGTTATTTATGTTAATAATACTACTGAAGGTATAAATAAATTAGCTAAAACCCTTGTAAAAGAGCCAAATGAGATAATATTAACTTCAAGAATGGAGCATCACTCAAACGATTTGCCATGGAGAAGTAGAGGAAATATTGAATATATTGAAGTTGATGAAAATGGTAGGCTTAAAATTCAAGAATTAGAACAAAAACTAAAAAAAAATTATGGTAGAGTTAAATATGTGTCTCTTACCGGAGCATCTAATGTTACAGGTTATATTAATGATATTCATTTTATAGCTAAACTAGTTCATAAGTATGATGCTAAATTGATTGTAGATGGCGCACAACTTGTGCCACATAGAAGAGTTAATATTAGTGGAAACTCAGATGATGAACAAATTGATTTTTTGGTATTTTCATCCCACAAAGTTTATTCTCCTTTTGGCGTTGGAGTGATAATAGGATTAAAAGAAGATTTTATAAATTCAAAGCCTGATTATCTAGGAGGTGGAACAGTTGATTTAGTTCTCGATAATGAAGTCACATATCTCCCTCCACCGGATAAAAATGAAGCTGGGACTCAAAATTTTTTAGGGGTAATGTGCTTGATTAATTCATTAAGGACTATAAATACAATTGGATATGACTATATAGAAAAACATGAACATGTCCTTTTAGAGCATACCATCAAAGGACTTAATAGTATTCCTAGCGTAATAAATTATGGAGATACTAAAGATATAAGTGATAGACTTGGAATTGCGACTTTTAATATAGAAAACATGTATCATCACGATGTAGCAGAAGTTTTAGCTAAAAAGAAAGGGATTTCTGTAAGACATGGATGGTTTTGTGCCCATCCTTATTGCAGAAGATTAATGAATGTAAGTGAAAAAGAAGCAAAAGAATTTCTTGAAAATCCCACAAAAAAAATGTTAGGAATGGTAAGAATAAGCTTTGCACTATATAATTCAATTGATGAAGTTAATATTTTTTTAAATGTCCTGGAAGATATTTGCTCAGGAAAAATCAAATAAAAATCTCAGAATTTAGATTAGTAATTAATAATAAAAGTATATCTAATAATTATTATTTCAGCTCTGAATTTAAAAATACTATTAATTATTTATCAAATTTAAGAGATATTCAAAAAAAAATAACAAGTCATTATGCTAGCATCTTTGGCTTGTTATTTTCTTTCATATGCCTAATAAGAATTTGATTCATATTTATACATACAATTATTCTAAAATTATTGATTAAATACTTTATATTTCGGAAGATTTCCTTCAAAAGTTAAATTTGGAAGACCTTTTATTAATGGTTCAAAATAAGAACATGCCTCGTCAGTTATAAAGTTTCCTGCTTCATTAATCCATTCTTCAGGAAAATATTTCACATTATTAGCTACTTTCTCAGCATCAACTAAAGAATAAACAACTTCATAAGGTTTATTACATTCTCTATTAATGTTAACCATTTTACCAGTTTGACCTTCAGATGCATATTTCAAAGCCATTTCACCAACATTATAAGCTTCTTTTAAATCAGTATCTGAAGCACAATGCATTGCACAGCGTTGAAGAATTCCAAGTTCTACTGCTTTAACTCTAGTTGTAAAACCTTCTTCAAGAATTAACATTCTTAAATAATTCGAAACTCCACCTAGTTGAGCATGTCCAAATTTATCTTCAGATACACATTCAAATTCAGAAATAAAGTTTCCATCTTTATCTCTTATTCCCTCAGAAACTACTATATAGACTTTATTCTGTTCTTCAAATTTTTGTTTAACATCTTTTATAAATTTTTCTTTATCAAAGATTGCTTCAGGAAGATATATAAAATCTGCTACTGGTTTATTATCAAGTTTTGCAATACAAGCTGAAGCAGCAAGCCATCCAGTGTCTCTTCCCATAGTTTCTAAGATAAATATACCATTATTAATATAAACTGATGCGTCTAAATACGTTTCAATCACAGTTGTTCCTATAAATTTTGCTGCACTCCCAAAACCAGGAGTATGATCAGTAAATTTTAAATCATTATCTATAGTTTTAGGAATACCTATAAATTTTATATCAATATTATTAATTTTTGCATATTTTGAAAGCTTAGCAATAGTGTCCATAGAATCATTTCCACCAACATAAAAAAATGATGTTATCTCATATTCTCTTAGAATATTTATTAAATTTTCATATTCTTGACTGCAAGAATCCATATCTTTCAATTTATATCTACAAGATCCTAATCCAGAAGATGGCGTAAACCTAAAGTTGTTAATTTCTTCATCAGAAACTAATGATAAATCAATTATGTTTTTATTTAATATACCCTCAATACCATTTAATCCACCATATACCTTTTCAAAAGTTTTTAGTTCATTATTAGCATTTAAAAGTCCTACTACACTTGAATTAATTACTGATGTTGGACCTCCTGATTGGGCTATTATACAATTTGACATTAAATTTCCTCCTTGTTTGTTATACTAAACAGTTTATATGTGATATACTATTCAACTATAGTAATACACTATTTATTAATATACAATAAAAAAAACATTTAATAAAGACTTTTTTGATTTTTTTTTGCATATATTTAAGAAAACTTTAATTACTATAGATTAAGTTTAATATTTAGAGGAGATGATAAAATGAATTTATATGGTGTTATAATAATAGCAATTGCATTAGCCATGGATGCTTTTGGAGTAACCCTAGGTATTGGTTTAAATCCAATACTAAAAAAACAACATAAAATAAAATTTCTATTATCTTTCGCATTTTTTCAATTTTTATTTACATATGTAGGAGGAAGTTTAGGATATTTATTTGACACATATATTACTAGTATTTCTTCTATTGCAGGTGGAATAATTATGGGAATTATAGGAATACTCATTATAATAGATGGATTTAACCAAAAGGAAAAAGAGCTCCTAATAAAAAATAGCACCTGCATAATACTTGGAATATCAGTTAGTATAGATGCTTTAGTCATTGGTTTTACTGTTTTTCATCAAGTTTCAAGAAACTTATTACTTTTTATTAATTCAATTTTGATTGGACTAATAACACTATTTATTTGTACACTAGGTTTTTTTGTTTGTAGATATATAAAAAGAATAAAATTTGTAACGAGATATGCAAACCTTTTTGCAGGTATTGCACTCATATTTTTTGGTTTTAAAATGATATTTTTTAATTAACTAAATAGAGAGCAAGAAATGTTCTTAATTGCAGCATAGCTGCTTTTTTATAATGTGCATATTTTTCGGATTTAAAATGATATTTTTTTAATGAAATTGTCTTCTTATGATATAATATATTTAATATTTAGTTGTTAGGGGATATGAAAATGGAACCAAAAGAAATTCTAAAAGTAAAAGAGATTAAGATTACTAAAGGAAGAATAGAACTTTTAAATATATTAAAAAACTTAGAAAACAGTTCATCTGCTGAAAAAATATATCAAATTTATAGAGACAATAACATAAATATTAATTTAAGTACAATTTATAGAACGTTGGAATTATTTGAGGATAAAGAAATTATAGAAAAAATAACTCTTAACGATGGAGTATTTGCATATAAACTTAAAGGGAAAACACACAGACATCATTTGGAATGTGATATTTGCCATAAAGAAGTTGAAATTCCATGCCCTATGCTTCAAATTCAAGAAATAGTTCAAAATTCAACAGGTTTCACTTTAACAGACCATGACTTAGTCATGAAAGGTGTATGCCAAGATTGCAAAAAGAAAAATACTAAATCAAAGTAAAAATACAGGTATTGTAAAATACCTGTATTTTTTGTATTATCTAATTATTTTCATTGAATCTTCTATTATCATATCTATTAGTTTTGAAAAACTTATATTTAAAGCTGCTGCACTTTTAGGAATTAAACTATTTTTAGTCATTCCCGGAAGTGTGTTTACCTCTAAAATATAAGGTATTCCCTGTTCTGTAACTATCATATCAACTCTAGAATAAACTTCACATTTTAATGCTTTATACGTTGCTAGTGCCATTTTTTCTACTTCCTCATGTAATTTTTTTTCTAATTCCACTACAATCTCTTCCGCTCCACCATCTTGATACTTTGAAGCAAAATCAAAGAATTCTGATTTTGGCTTTATAGCAATTACTGGCAACATTTTATCTCCGTAAACAGGACAAGTTATCTCATCACCTTTTATAAATTTTTCTATCATAACTTCATTATCCCATTTGAAAGCTTCTAAGACACAATTTTGAATATCCTTTTCTTCTTTTACAATAAATGTTGCTACACTTGATCCACCATGAGTTGGCTTAACTACAACAGGATATCCTAATTCATTTATTTTATTAAAATCTACATTATCATTTTTTCTTAAATTAATCCAAGGTGCAGTTCGGATTCCAGCAGCGATTAGAATAGATTTTGATACATCTTTATCCATACACATAGCACTGCTTAAAGGTCCACAACCTGAGTATGGTATTCCTAAAGTTTGAAGTACTGCTTGAACAGTCCCATCTTCTCCAAATTGACCATGTAATGCCAAAAGTGCAAAATCTATTCCTTTAGACTTAGTTATTATATCTTCCTTTTTATCTATAACTATTGGTATTATTTCATATTTATCCTTATTTATATTCTCAACTATAGAATTCCCACTTTTTAATGATATTTCTCTTTCTGATGATATCCCGCCCATTATAACTCCAATTTTCATAAATTGCCTCCAAATATTTATTAATTATCACTGTCTAATCACAAAATGATAAATCATTTAATTTAGTTATTACAGCATATAATAATTTTAATAAATTAATCCTAAAATTAAAAGAACCACTAAGTCTGCAAATTATCTTAACTGTGGTTTATTTTAATATGTAATAACTATTTATATATAATTTTTAACTATTTGATTTAGCCATATTTAAATACAAATACAAACTTTAAGTTATACTTATACATTATTTGCATATTTACATAAATGACTTAAAGGACATTCCATACATTTAGGATTTCTAGCAGTGCAACATCTTCTACCATGAAATATCAAAAGATGGTGCATAAGTATCCACTCTTTTTTAGGTAATTCTCCTTGCAATTGCATCTCTACGTCCAAAACATTATCTGATTTTGCAAGTTCTAATCTGTTCGAAACTCTAAATACATGAGTATCTACAGCTATAGATGGTACATTAAATGCATTGGATAAAACAACATTAGCTGTTTTTCTTCCAGCTCCAGCAAGTGACATTATTTCTTCCATAGTCTTCGGAACTTCTCCATTAAATTTTTCTTTTAGCTGCCTAAACATAAGTATTAAATTCTTAGATTTATTTCTATATAATCCTATTTGCTTTATTCTTTCTTCAAGTTCGTCATTCGTTACTGTCAAAAAAGCATCTAAATCTGGATAATCTATAAATAAATCTTTAGTAACTTCATTTACTTTCTTATCGGTTGTTTGAGCTGATAATATTGTAGCTATAAGCAATTGAAATGGTGTCTCGTGATTTAATTCACATTTTGCATCAGGATATGTTTCTTTCAAAATATCTACAATTTTCTTTGTCCTTGCTTTCATATATTATATAAACTCCTTATCTAGGCATATTCAAGAAATAACAAGTCAATATGATAGTCTATTTTGTATCATATGCCTTGTAAATCCCTCTATATTCTTCAGGCAAAAGATTTGCTATGCTTCTCATTAGGTTATCCATGCACCTATCTTCATATTCATGTCTATCTTCATCTTTTTCTTTTGGCGGAAATACAATTTTTTGTCCTATATTTATAGTCACATTTGCATTTTGCCATTTTTCTGAACCCATATGACCATCTTTACTTATTGGTAATAGCTTATCCGTTCCAGCCATACCAATTGGGATTATTTCTGCCTTTGACATTCTAGCAAATAATAATATACCCTTTTTACCTTCTATCATTCCACCCGTTCTACTTCTAGTACCTTCTGGGAATATTAAAACATCGTCTCCACCTTTAAGAGCCTTCACCACTTTAGTAATAGCCTCCTTATCAGCTGAACTAGGCTTTATTGGTATATTTTTAACTATTTGAGTCCCAAGCTTAGTTATTGGATCATCTGTTAATTTTACTCCAGCTACAAAATACGGGTCACTTTTCTCTTTTAATATTTTTGATAAAACCAAACCGTCTGCATTGCTTAAGTGATTACATACAAATATTCGTGGTTTTTTCACATTATCTATATTATCTATACCATTAATTATTATATTGGCATATTTTTTCATATAATTAGCAACTATTTTTTTACTTACCTTTATAACTAATCCTTCTGGCAACCTTTTTATGATTGCTATTGCAATTGGTGATAACATCTCTTCCCAACCTTTCTTATAAAAACTGTATATTTATTTTATTATATATTTCATATGATTACATTATATAGATATTCTTTAATTATTTATAGCTTAAAATGCTAAATCAAGCACATTATTGTACTAATATCCATATATATTATATATTTTTTCATATACCTATGCAATTCTTAAAATATTAGTATCTATAATAGTAATATTTTTTTAATAACTTTCAGTTTTTTTAATAAATTATTTGTATGTTTTAAATTATATAACTCCCCAAACGTAAAAAGATATGAACATTAAACTTGTTCATACCTTTCACATCTAATCATTAGGAAATATTTATCCGATAGCTAGTATCCGTAACACTCGTATATTTAAATAACCATTTCATTAAATATTTTCTTTTTACGTCCTTTTATATCACTTATTTCAATTATAGTTGCAGTAGCTGTAATTCTTACAATATTTTTAGCTGGACTTCCTACTGCTGTTGCTCTTTCTGGTACATTTTTTAAAACTACAGCATTCGATCCTATCTTAGCACCTTTTCCTACATTAATTGGTCCAAGTACTTTTGCTCCTGTTCCTATTAATACATCATCTCCAATAGTAGGATGTCTTTTCCCTACATCTTTTCCTGTGCCCCCAGCGTTACTCCATGATAAAGGGTCACATTATCTCCAACCTCAGCAGTTTCTCCAATTACTACACCCATTCCATGATCTATAAATAATCCTTTTCCTATTTTAGCTCCTGGATGAATTTCTATACCTGTAAAGAATCTAGATAATTGTGAAATTAATCTAGCTAAGAAAAACCTGTTATTCAAATAAAGAAAATGTGCTATTCTATATGCTATTAATGCATGAATACATGGATATAATAAAAATACTTCTATTTTACTTTTAGCTGCTGGATCTTCATTTAAAATTCTTTCTAGATCATAATTTAATCTCTTAAACACAGCTTATTCTCCTTTTTTCATAGTTTTCAGTAGAATTTGTTAAAAGAAACTCGACTCACATACGTTCGCTGAGTACTCACAGAGTAAGCGACCATCATCAAATTATAAATTTGAGATGTCTGCTTAACTGATTCACACAGAATGAATAAGGAAGTTAACTAGCAGAGCTAGTTAACTAAGTTCCAATAACCAAATACAAGATGCTCACAGAGAAAGTTCTGCTGACCAAATATAAAATTTGGAGCATCACTTTTGGTTTCTCACTTATCTACTTAGTCGTATAGTCCCATTGATATATATTTTTCTCCTCCATCTGGAGCAAT
Source organism: Clostridium beijerinckii (assembly GCA_003129525.1). Lineage (NCBI taxonomy): Bacteria > Bacillati > Bacillota > Clostridia > Eubacteriales > Clostridiaceae > Clostridium > Clostridium beijerinckii. Next base: position 380,885 of record CP029329.1, read on the forward strand.
AGCTAATACCTTTTTACCTTTTCCAAGTTTTTTCGCAACTTCTATAGCTGCATATACTGCTGCTCCTGAGGAAATTCCAATCAATATACCTTCAGTTTCAGCAAATGCCTTTGCTGTTTTAAACGCATCTCCATCTTTTACTTGTAGTATTTCATCTACATATTCTTTTTCATAAATTCCCGGAACAAATCCAGCTCCAATTCCTTGAATTTTGTGTCCACCTGGATTTCCACCACTTAAAACTGGTGAACTAGCTGGTTCAACTGCAATGGCTTTAATATTAGGATTTTTCTTTTTCAAGTTTTTAGATATTCCTACTACAGTTCCACCTGTACCAACGCCTCCTACAATTGCATCTAATTCCGGTATATCTTTATATATTTCTTCTGCTGTTGTTTCATAGTGCTTTTCTGGATTAGCTATATTTTCAAATTGTTGTGGAATAAAGAAACCTTCTCCACTTCCTATTTCTTCAGCTTTTTCTATAGCACCTTTCATTCCTTTGGTACCTTCAGTTAATATAAGTTCTGCACCATAAGCTTTAATTAAATCTCTTCTTTCCTTACTCATTGTTTCTGGCATAATTATAATAACTTTATAACCTCTTAATTTACCTATAAATGCAAGTGCTATTCCTGTATTTCCACTTGTTGGTTCCACTATTGTTGTTCCCGGTTTTAATATTCCTTCTCTTTCAGCTTTTTCAACCATTCCAAGAGCTGCTCTATCCTTAACACTTCCACCTGGATTAAATTTTTCAAGCTTAACATATATGTCTGCAATATTTTCATCTTTAATTAAATTGTTTACCTTCAAAATTGGTGTGTTTCCGATTAATTCTAGTCCTCCATTATAAATCATATTATTTATCCTCCTAAAATTTATATTCATCATCTAATTTTTCTTTTTTAGTATTCTTAATTTGAATATTTCTTCTACTTGTTTGTATAACAAAAAAACTCCATCTCCTATAAACATATAGAGACGAAGTAAAATTTCGCGGTTCCACTCTAATTGGATTAAGTAATTAATCCCTCTCAGTTAAGACACTTTAAAATGCCATATCACTATAACGGGTGAACCCGGAGAATCTTACTATACTTCAGATTTCAACTCCAAAGGGCACTTCACATAAATTCTTGATAAAAAGTTCTCAGCTTTCTTTTCTCTCTGTAAACTTCCTTCATGTTACTTTCCTTTTTCATAGTTTTTAATTCTTAGTACTTTACTATGGTTTATAGTATTATTATATTCTATATAACAAAAAAGTCAACACTTTTTAAGAATTTTCCTTAAAAAATGTCGACTTTATTAATTTTTCTTTTTCCAAAGAGGATATAAAAATTCATCTATTAAGTCATGAATAATTACTATTCCTACTAGTCTTTCCTCTTCATCTACTACTGGTACAGAATTTAAATCATATTTTGCTGCAACTTCTATAACTTCATTTATTTCATCATCATGCTTTACACGTGATACTATTTCATCCATTATTTCTTTTATTTTTATATTAGTATCATTTATTATTAAATCTCTTAAAGAAACCACACCTTCAATATGTTCTTCTTCATTTGTTATATATATATAATGAATAACTTCTTCATCTGGTTTCATTTCTTTTAACATTTCAATTGTATCTCCAACAGTAATATCTAGATTAACAGATATAAATTCTTTACTCATTATACTACCAACAGTTTCATCTTCGTATTTTAAAAGTTCCTTAACCTCATCTGCATCTTCCTTTTCTAGATTTACTAATATTTTTTCTCTTTCTTCTTCATCTAAATCATCTAATAAATCAGCAATTTCATCATTAGGCATATTTTCTAATACTTCAACAGTTTTACTATCTGATAACTCCTTAATTATAGTTCCTTTGTATTCTGAATCTATTTCTTCTAGAGTGTCAGCTGCTAAATCTTCATCTAAAGACTCTAATACTTGCTTTCTTGAATTTGTATCTAAATTTTCTAATATATCTGCAAGGTCAGCAGGATGTAGCGTTGATAACTTCTTATATGGCTCAGTTAATTTTAGATTATTATCAACCATTTCTAAGGATTCAACATCATCCCATCTTAAAACTTTATCTTCTAAGTCTTTTCTCATAAACTTATATAAAAACTTCATAATGCCTGCTATCTTTAATCTTCTATATCTAGCGAGTGGTCCTGTTTCAACTCCAATAACCCTATACTCTCCAGCAATTTTTGCAATCCTTAAATCATTAACTCTAACAACTTGCTTTCCATTTATATCAACTATCTTTTTATCTAATAGATTTTCAGAAAGAAGATAACTATATCTCATTGGAAGTATTTCTTTACTTCCCCTTGTTTTTATCTTAACTTTTCCATCTTTATTGGCAAACTCTATATACCTAAATTCATAATGAAATGTCACTCCATCTCTTTTGAGTTTATAACCAATTACTCTAGGATAACCTTCTTCTGTAGTTACATAAACATCTCTTAAAAGCCCTAAAACATCTCCAAATTCATCATAGACCTTTTTATCTATAATATTTGTATATAGAAATATAGATAATTCCATCATAACTATGTCCTCCCTACTTTCGCACAGAAAGAAAGTCTTTAAATGGAACTCATACTTCTAAATAAATCTTACCTTTACTTATACATTTTGAGTTTGCTTTCAGATAAAAGACTTTTCTTCTGAATATATTTAGTTTTTGCTATATTGTATTTTATATTCTGAGGTCCATCCTCCATCTTATTCACCACCCTTATATATTACTATCTCTACTTATTATATTACATAGACGTAAAAACGCAATAAATTTTTATTCCTTAGAAGTATTTTTAAATTCACCTAGTCTTGAATATAAAATCTTCCATATATTATATGTGTATATTGTTTGTAAACTAATTATTGTTATGTTAATATACTTTAAGAATAAACTTTGAAGAATTTAAAGAATTGGAGTTAATAATATATGAAACTTTGCAAGGAATTTTTACCTATTAGTAAAGAGGATTTAGAAAAAAGAAAAATTGAACAGCTAGATTTTATTATTGTTTCTGGTGATGCTTATGTAGATCATCCTTCTTTCGGAACTGCTATTATAGGTAGAACCCTTGAAGCACAGGGTTTTACTGTTGGAATTATAGCTCAACCAAGATGGAATGATTGCGAAGACTTTAAAACACTTGGTAAACCTAAGTATGGTTTTTTAGTTAATTCAGGAAACATAGACTCTATGGTTAATCATTACACTACTGCCAAAAGAACAAGGCGTGAAGATTTATATTCTCCCGGTGGTGAAGCTGGTCATAGACCTGATAGAGCTGTTATAGTTTACTGTAATAGAATACGAGAAGCTTATAAAGATGTAACTATTGCAATCGGCGGAATAGAAGCAAGTCTGAGACGATTTGCACATTATGATTATTGGGATAATAAGGTACGACGCAGTATTCTTGTGGATTCAAAAGCGGATCTATTAATGTATGGTATGGGCGAAAAGACGGTAGTTCAGCTTGCTGATTTATTAAGATATGGCGCAAGTATTAAAAATATTACTACTGTACGTGGAACTTGTTATTTAACTAAAGATGTGTCCAATATTAAAAATGCAGTTACATTACCTTCCTTTGAAGAAGTATCTACTGATAAAAAGGCTTATGGTGAAGCTTATAAATTAGAATATTATGAACAGGACTCTATAAATGGACGCACTTTAATTCAAAAATATGGAGATAGATATTTAGTTCAGAATCCTCCTCAAGAAGACTTAACACAAGAAGAAATGGATATAACCTATGATTTGCCTTATACAAGGACATATCATCCAATATATGAAGCTAAAGGTGGAATACCTGCAATACAAGAAGTTGAATTTTCAATAACTAGTCATAGAGGATGTTTTGGTTCATGTTCCTTTTGTGCTTTAACTTTTCACCAAGGAAGAGTTATTCAAAATAGAGGCCAAGAATCAATAATTGAAGAGGCAAAACTATTAACAACTTTGCCTAACTTCAAAGGATATATCCATGATGTTGGAGGACCTACTGCAAACTTTAGGCATAGAGCTTGTAATAAGCAAATAGAGCATGGAACTTGTAAAAATAAACAATGTATGTTCCCAGTTCCTTGTAAAAACTTAATAATTGATCATACTGAATATCTTTCACTTTTAAAGAAAATTAGAAATCTTCCTGGAATAAAAAAAGTATTTGTTCGTTCAGGAATTAGATATGATTATCTTATACATGATAAAAATGATTCCTTTTTTAAAGAATTATGTGAACATCATATAAGTGGTCAATTAAAGGTTGCTCCAGAGCATGTTGTTCCCAGAGTATTAAATCAAATGGGTAAGCCAACAAAGGAAATTTATGATAGATTTGTTAATAAGTATTTTCAAATAAATGATAAACTAGATAAAAAACAATTTTTAGTTCCTTATTTAATGTCCTCTCACCCTGGTTCAGACTTAAAGGCAGCAATAGAGCTAGCTGAATATATAAAACAAATGGGATATACACCAGAGCAAGTACAAGATTTTTACCCAACTCCAGGTAGTTTATCAACTACAATGTATTATACGGGTGTTAATCCAATTACAGGAGAAGAAGTTTATATTCCAACAACTTCCGAAGAAAAAGATATGCAAAGAGCATTAATACAATTTGCTGTACCTAAAAACCATCTAAAGGTTAAGAAAGCATTAATCAAAGCCCATAGAGAAGATTTAATTGGTAACGGAAAAGATTGCTTAATAGGATTTGTTCCCGGAAAGCTTGGCTATCAAGGCAAACATAAAAATAACAGTAAATCTTCTACTGATAACGTGACTAAAAATAGTAGTGATTCCTCTAAAAGAAAATCAGTTACTAGTAAAAATAATAATTCTAATATAAACAACAAGAATTCTTCTAATAAAAACTCAAATGTTACTGGAAATAATAATTCAAATAATAATTCAAAAAATATTTCAAATAAAAATTCAAAAAGCTCTGTTCGAAAGAACAGCAATACTAAAAAAAGAGTACATTAAAAGAATAGCTATCTTACGATAACATTGCATTTGTGAGGTAGCTATTTGTATTTAAAGAAAATTATTCTTGTTTATATAGCCCCTATTCTTATGGTAATATAAATAATATAATTTAATCTATTATGTTAGATTAAATTATATTATTTAACCTTCAACTTATTTTAAAATATTGAATGTATTTAGTTTAAATAGAAATTGAGATTATTTATTCATACTAGAGAGATATAACTTAAGTAGAAATGGGATGGTAATTATTAATAAAAATATTTATATAATGATAAGTCAAACTGGGACAAACTGTTCAAAAATATTTCAATTATTTACACGTGCGCCATATAACCATGCTTCCATAGCTCTTGATGAAGATCTCAATTCATTATATAGCTTTGCTAGACAAAATTTATATATGCCTCTAATTGCAGGTTTTGTTAAGGAAGATGTAAATGAAGGTGTTTATAAAGCGCATGATGATACTCTATGCCAAATTTATCGTATATCTATATCTGAAAATCAATACTTAACTCTTCAACAATCAATACTTAACTTTGAAGAAAATAAAGATAAATATGGATATAACTTTGCAGGACTTGTAGCCATGTTGTTTAATATACCTTATAAGAGGCAATACCATTATGTTTGCTCACAGTTTGTAGCTTATGTATTGCAAGAATCTAAATCTGTTAAATTAAAAAAACATTTTTCTTTAATGCGTCCACAAGATTTCCCTTCTTTATCTGGATTAGATTTAATCTACTCGGGAAAATTAGCAGACTATACAGTGTAGTAAAAATGAGCTGTCTCTATTGAAACAGCTCATTTTTTATGTTTTCGAATATACTTTAAATTTTTTTAATACTGAATTTATAATTATGAGGAATATCACATCCCCTATTACTGAATATGGAAAAATTTTAATTCCACCTAAAATAATAACATTTTCTATCATTGTTATTGAAATTGCTATTATTATAGACCATATACCCATTTTATTTACAAAAGGTTTATCTAGTAGAATTACATTTAATACAAATAAAGCTCCAAGTAATATCAATGAAAATAAAAATAAAGTTGTTTCTTTATCTATATCTAATATAAAGCCATATAAGTAGCTTACTTGCACTGTCACTTTAGAAATATATATTATTTCCATATAAATAACACATATTATTATTGCAATAATATAACTACCATCAAAATTTAATTTTTCCGATCTTACATAAATATAAGTTATAGCTAATATTATAAGCGGAATTGATAAATGATTTAAAAATATTATTGATTTTAAATAATATATTATAGTGCTGTTCTTTAATATACACAAAAGAAATAATGCTATATTTCTTAATAAAAATAATGTAATTACCAGGGTTAAATAAATTTTTATTTTCTTTGGTGAAACTTCTAAATTCTTTTTCATAATTGAAATAGACAAAAAAATTATAAGTAACAAAAACAAATAGTATGCAAAGTTCACAAAATTACGCTCCCATCCACATTCCTGTTACTTATATTTATTATAATTTATTTTATTTTATACCTAAAATTTCAATTCCACCTTTAATACATTGAATTCTTAATGGAAAATCTGGTCCTCTTTCTCCATCAATATCTGTTACAATGTCTTCCGAAGATTCAATATATACATCATCTGTTTTAAAATAAACAACCTTATCCGAATCTAAATGTTCTCCCTTTAAAAGTTTTATAAACAATGGTAATAATTCGATTATTTGTATAGCTTTAAACATTATTACATCTAATTTCCCATCTGTGATTTCTGCTTCCGTTGCTAAATTAAGATTTCCAGCTGTCTTACCATTAAATACTAAAAGTAAATACATCTCTCCATCATAATCACATTCTTTTGATGATAACTTTACTTTTAACTTTCTAAAGTTAGGTAATTCTTCAAGGCCTTTTAAATAATATGCTAACTTTCCTATTGTATTTTTTAAATTTCCATCTATTTTTTGCGATATATCAGTAAAAAGTCCTGTACTCGCAACATTTATAAAGTAATCGTCATTTATTTTGCCAACATCAACTGCTACTGGTTTTGAATCTAAAATTTGCTTACAAGCTTCTTGTATATCGCTTGGCATATTAATGAACTTTCCAAAATCATTCGCAGTTCCAACCGGTAATATTCCTATAGGTATATTTATATTTCTATGTTTCATAGCATTTACTAAAGAATCTACAGTTCCATCACCACCAGCTATTAAGATGTAGCTGTACGTTTCATCTATTATATCTAAGGCTTCTGCCAAATCTTTACCCTTTTGAATTCTATATGGAACAACTGTTAAGTCTACTTCTTGATGCAACTTTATAACATTATCCAATTCATTTATTATGTTATTTTCTCCTGAGTATGGGTTGTATATGAATCTTACCTTTTTCATAAATTAACGTACCTCCCATAATTTTTTTATATAAATTTTTTTAATTCTCCCTAAAATTAACTCGCAAAATTTTATTTTAAAAAATCAAACTTAAATATAAGAATTTCCACTGTATATATGTTAAATTTCTAGCAAATCATTACATATATTTATTATCAGATAACTTTAATTATATCATTTTACTTATTTAATGTCGATACTATACAATCTTAATAAAATATGAAAATAAATTTATCCCTTATATTATTTTCATTTATATGCTATAATAATGCTTTATAAGTATTTTATATAATTTTAGGAGTGATTTTATGAGGAAAAGTTGTATTCCTAATGTATTTACCTTTATTAATTTATCTTGTGGAATTATATCCATATTATCAGTAATGGATGAAAAATATGCAATGGCAGGTGTATTTATTTTACTTGCAGGATTGGTAGATAGATATGACGGAAGAGTAGCTCGTTTTTTAAATGTTTCTAGCGATTTAGGTAAAGAGTTAGATTCTTTAGCTGATTTGGTTTCTTTTGGAGTAGCACCATCTATATTAGTATATATATTATTTAATCTGGAGTCTTTTGGACCAAATGGATTATTAGGTTTTGTAGTACTATTATTATTTCCAATCTGTGGTGCATATAGATTGGCTAGATTTAATACTGCTGAGTTTGATGGTTCCTTTACTGGTGTACCAATAACTATAGTTGGTTGTTTTATGGCCTTTTTTTCACTAATAATTATCAAACTTAACTTACAATTGATAATATCACTTTATCTTGTAGTTCTTTTAATGATTATTGGTTCCTATTTGATGGTAAGCAAAATTAAATTGAGGAAAGTTTAAAATATAAGGATCAATAAAAAAACTCTGTCTTATAATTTCGAGACAGAGTTTTTTTATTAACATTTATTAAAACTTAACTTTTTAAGGTTCATCAAAGATGTGATTAATATTCTTCTCTTTCAGAATTTTGAAAATTTAATTCATTATCTATTTCTGTGAATATCTTATCTTTTTCTGTACTTATTGTAATATAATCAGATTTAATCTTACAATATTTTAAATATGATCCTTCACATTTATCTAATATATTTATTAGTTTGTCTATTAATTCACCAACATTATCAACTCTATCGAGTGCTTTCCTGACCTCACTTTTCTTTGTTAAATTCACATTATTTAATTCTGATGCTCCTGCGATTAATAATCTATAGGAATCTACATAACTTTTTAATAACGCACTTAAATTATCTATGTCTTCATATTGCTTTTTAGCTAAATCCTCAAACTTCATACCTTATCCTTTATACAATTAATTTCACTTTTATATTTAAATATTTAAGGTTTCACTATTTGCATAATCCTCATCTACATCACTTAATATACTTTTTATACTTTCATTATCTAAATCCGATTTAACTATATCACCCTTAATCATAGGTTTTTGAAATTCTTCTCCATCCATGTTTAAAAAATTTATGTCTTTATTTTGAAATGTTCCATATATATCTATCTTTGCTAAAAACATTTCATCTTCTTTTGATTCTTCATCTGGTATTGCTAGTTCACCTTCATTTAAGTATTTAGAGTCTTTGCATCTATAAAAAGTTTTACCTTTAAAATCCTGAACATAAACAACAGGCACTATAAATTCTTCCGGATATTGATAAATCATTTATTTTGCCCTCCTATTTGCAATCCTTGTTATCTAATTTTTTAAAATATGATTTTGGATATTTGCATAATGGGCATTTCATAGGTGCCTCTGTACCTTCATAAATATATCCACAATTTAAACATAACCATTGACTTTCTTCATCTGATTTAAACATTTTTCCATCTTTAATCTCTTTAGCTAATTTTAAGAATCTTTCTTTATGATGTTCCTCTACTTCTTGAAGTTCTTTATAGAAATCTGCAATTTCATCAAAACCCTCATCTCTAGCTATATCTTCAAATTCTTTATAAATGACCTTACTTTCTTCTGACTCTCCAAGTGCCGCTTCTATTAAGTTATTCTTTGTACTACTAATCCTATCTAAAAATCTTATATACGCCTCTCTGGCATGAGCTTTTTCATTTCCTGCAGTTTCATCAAATATTTCTCCAACATACATAAATCCATCTGCTCTAGCTTTATCTCCATAAAAAGTATATTTATTTCTTGCTCTAGATTCTCCAGCAAATGTTTTAAATAAATTCCTTTCAGTTTTACTACCCTTTAAGTTCATCATAATCTCCTAAAAATATTACTCTCTTACATAAATACAATATTCATTTTTATTTTTTTTGTTACTTCAGCATTTATGATACAGTTATTTTCTTTTCTTGGTTGCAAGTTAAAATCACTTCTTGTTTATCGCTTGATTTAGTAATTAATTTAACATCATGACCCCAAAGCTCTTGAACATACTTTAAGGTTTCTTTAGCATAAGAAAGCTCTAAGACTCTCCCATCAAATACATTTTCTAGAGTTAATGTATAATTCTTTTTGTTATAATCTATAACTCTAATGTATGGTATATTCCCTATTCCTGAGGTATACGAAAGCGTATCTCTTATAGTTTTCCAGCCAGTTTCATCTGATATTTCTTCAATAAGAGTATCAAATGTCCTCATATTATATTGAAATAAATTTAATTCTTCACATAATTCTCTAGTCAAGTAACGTCTTAAGAAAGAAGAATCACGCTCAATTTCCCTAACTTCAAATATTTTTTCCTTTCCATATCGCTTTTCAATATCTTCAAATATTTTGAAGCCAATATAATATGGATTTAATCCTCCTATAGCAGGTGCTATTACATCATTATGCCTTTTTAAAAACTCAAGATGTAGCTCTTGTGGTAATTCTAATTGCTTTAAAATATTATAATGAGTATAACTTGCCCAACCTTCATTCATTATTTTAGTTTCAATTTGAGGAATAAAATACTCTGTTTCTCTTTTAACTATTCTTAAAATAGTTTTTTCCCATTCTTCTAGATGTCCATAATCTATTATAAATCCAATAAGATCATCTACAGGTTCTAATGGAATTTTCTCCAAATCTGGTAACTTTATTTCTTCATAAGAATCTACTATACCTCTATTTTCTTTTTTATTCTCATACTCTTTTAATATATTTTCTTTAATCTCATCATTTGATAATTCTTTTATCCCAATATTCCGTTTAGATTGAAATCTTATGGCATGGGCAGCATCCAATATTCTCTCAACCTCAGCATATCCTATACTTGGATCATCAATATATTCTCTTATTATTTTTGCATCTAAATTAAACATTTCCAAAGTATATTTTGCATTAGTTCCCTGTTTAAACAATCTATTATTTTTGAAAAAGTCATTATGTCCGTATACATGTGCCATTGTTAATATTTGCAGTAATAATGTATTATCTTTCATTAAATATGCTAAACAAGGATCTGAATTAATTACCATTTCATAAGGAAGCCCTGTGAGGTTTAAAGAATATAGTGTTTTATTTTTCTCATAAGATTTACCAAAACTCCAATGTGGATATCTTGATGGCATTCCAACATAAGCTTCATACCCTATCATCTCATTAAAACCTATCATTTCGAATTCTTGAGGATAAAAATCTAATCCATATTCCTTAACCTTTTTCTCTATTTTTTCATTCCACTTCTCGATATCACTAAAACTATATCCCAATTTTTTATTCCTCCTTCACAGCACCTTTAAAAAATAACAGACCAATATATTTGTCTATTTTGGTCTGTTATTTTTTCATGTGCCTAACTCCTTCCTAAGCATAATCTTAAGTGCTTCCCATAAATCCTTTTTTTCTTTTATAATTACAGGAACAAATTTTTCATCTACTATTTCTTTTTTAAACTTATGATACATTGTTGTTGTATATGTTGATGGCAAAAGTTCTGCATAACCAAACATATTACTAACTTTACATATACTTTTAACTGCCATAACTGCTCTTTCATTATCTTCTGACCAATTATCTCCATCACTTGCATATATGCTATATATATTCCATGCTGCTGGTGGATATTTTTCTTCAATTAATTTTAATGCTTCATTAATACCACTTGATATATACGTGCCTCCAGATTCAGATTTATGAAAAAACTCATATTCATCTACTCTTTTTGCAACCGTTGTATGGTATATAAACTCAAAGGCTATATTGTTATACTTTCTTTTTAAAAAAGTAGCTAATACAAAAAAATATGATCTTGCTAAATATTTCTTTGTTATGTCCATTGAACCAGAAGCATCCATAATAAATAACATAACTGCATTGCTATCTTTTTTTGGTTTCATCTTGACCCTATAGTATCTTAAATCTTCTTCTCTAAATGGAAATCTATCTAGTTCTTGATCACTTTCTAATTCTTTCAATGCTCTTTTTTTACCTTGCTTCCTTGCAATCTTGGACATAACTGTTTTCTTCTTTGCAAGTCTAGGTCTTATTCCATGAGTTTTATATCCTCTTTTTTTACTACTGGCTTCAGTAATTATTTCAGAATACTTCTTTTCATCTAAGTTAGGCAAGTTTAAGTCTTCAGATATATAATCCATTAATTCCTCAAGAGTGATTTCTGTTTCATAGACATCATCTCCCTCTTCATTTCCCGCCCCTTGATTTCCTTTAGCTAATTTTTTATTTCCTTTTCCGAGCTTTTCTCCTCTTTTTTCATCTCCAATGCCACTAGCTACACCTTTAGAATTTTTTCCATAAACAAATTGATATTCTTTGATTCCCTTAATTGGTATTTTAAATTTTTTATTTTTACTTTCCCCAACAATACTCTCTTCTGATAATATATCTCCCAAATTCTCTTTTATTGATTTTTCTACAAGTTGTCTATGTCTTCTTCTATCTTCTATGGATCTGTCGTGATCAATTGGATTATTAGTATAATCTCTAAATATTGCCATAATCTACTTTAATCTCTCCATAAATTATTAGCTGCATATTTTAAAATCACATCACAACAATGAAGACAATATCCATTCTTTTTCATTTCTTCCACCATAGAATCATATTTTTCAGCTTGTTCTTTGTCTCTAACCTTTGACCTAGTTATAATTCTAGATAAATCTTTAACTGAAGCTGTTAGTTTCTTTTCTATAGCTTCTTTTAAAGGTTCATACGATGTATAATCCAAGCCTCCACCTTTTCTAACTATATAAAACATATATGAAGTAACATCTGATCTAAAACCTTTAGCTGATGCTGCATATACCCCTATTTGTTCTTCTATGCTTCTCATAAATTCTTCATCCGGGTTAAGCTCTTCTCCAGTTGAAATATCTTTTATTTTACTCTTATTTACGTAAGCTTCTGCATTATCTATATAATTATTAAATAGACTCTCTGCTTGTTCTCTAAATGAATGTATAAATGCCTTAGTAATTTCTCTCTCAATAATTTTATTATATTCTTTTCTAATATTATCTTGAATAAATCCTAAATACCTTTTCTTGTCATCAGATGCAATATCAAGTTCCTTAACTGATCTTATTATACTTTCCATTATGCTAAGTGGATTTATACAATCATATCCTGATTCTGAAAGCGCATTATCTATAGTTTTTATAATAAATCTTGTACTTATACCCTTCATTCCTTCATATTGTCCCGCTTCTTCTCTAAGTTCTCCAATGTCAATCTTCTTAGTTGTCCCCTTTTCAACAATTTCTTCCCCATTGTAAATTTTAAGTTTAGTCATAGCATCTGCTTTAGCTGAAGGTGTAAGTCTTGAAAGTATTGCAAACATCGCTGCAATTTCAATAGTATGTGGTGCTATATGAGCCTTGAAATTGCTTCTTTTTAATATTTTTTCATATATTTTAACTTCCTCATCAAGTTCTAAACAATATGGAACTTCAACTTTTACTATTCTATCTAGTATAGCTTCATTTGTATGGTCTGACTTAAACCTATTCCATTCAGCCTCATTTGAATGAGCAACTATAACTCCATCAAAATAAAGCATAGAACCTTTACCAGGCGATGGTATAGATTTTTCTTGAGTTGCAGTAATTATTGTATGAAGATATTCAACATCATTTTTAAATACCTCAATAAATTCTACAAGTCCTCTATTTCCAACATTAAAAGCACCATTTAAAGAAAATATTCTCGGGTCATCTTCTGAATATAAATCCATTTTAGATATGTCAACAGAACCTGTTAAAATTGAAGTGTCTTGATTATTAGGATCAACTGGTGGTACTACCCCTATTCCCTTTCTTGATCTAATAGAAAATTCTGTTCTTTCAACTGGAAAATCTTCATATATTCCATTATAGTAATGAGTAAGCCTATATTTACATATAGGACATAAATCTCCTTCAATTTGTACTCCAAGCATTTCCTCAAACCTAGGTCTTAAATGTTTTGGAATAAGATGAAGCGGTTCCTCATGCATTGGACATCCCTTTAAAGCATAAACAGGCTCACAATCCTCTAATGCAGATTTTAAGCTCTCAACTATAGATGATTTACCAGCACCAACTGGGCCAACAAGATATAAAACTTGTCTTGCTTCTTCACCCTTCATAGCTGCTGATTTAAAATAACTAGCAAGCTTCATGATAACTTTATCAATTCCATAAAAATCTTCTTTGAAAAAACCATATCTTCTTATTAAATCATTCCCATAGACTTTTCGTATTCTAGGATTTTCCTCAGCTTTTAATTCTTCTACTCCCTTATTAATAATCATGTCATAAATTCTTTTATGTGCAAGAATTACTACTTCTGGATTTTCCTTGACAAGCTCTAGATAATCTAAAAAACTGCCTTCAAATCTTAGGGTGTTGCCTTTTTCTCTATCTATTTCTATAAATTCTTTAAAGTTCATACTCATCATAAACACTCCTTCCCCTTATAACTAAAATATATTCATTTAAGCAAAGACATTATGACTACTTTTTTTAAATAGTTCCTCTTTATTGTATTAATCATCTAAAGAAATAAGAAATAAAGACTATAAGATGTTTATTCATCCTATAATCTTTATTACTTGTATTTATTAAAATTATATTGTTTCACTCATAACCTTTAGTAATTTTTCTGTAAAATTTATAAATGCTTTTTTATTCAATATTACATTTTTATAATATCCCATTCGCGTATTATTTCATTTTCATTTATAATTTCCCATTTTCATATTAAATCTTTTACCTAAAAAGATATCCATAAACAACTATATGAATATCTTTTAATATTACTTTTAATCAAAGGTTTTGGGAATAAATTCAGAATCTTTAGCTTTTGGTTCACCAAAAACTGCTTTTGAACTTTCTGCTTGCGGATTATGATTTATACTTTTATGTTTATTGGTATGTTTTCTTTTCATACTATTATCCATTTACATCACCTACCTACTCCTATAACTCTTATAATAGTTTGTTCATTCATCATTATTTTATACATGTCACTATTTAGTTTTCTATAATCTTTGCTATTTCATTAACTGATGCTTTTATTGTAAATATAATATCCTCATCAATCCTTAATTTGCTTTCATTCTCATTTACTTTTATTTGATTTATAGTTAAGTTATTTGAAGATATTTCTCTATATCTGGTACTTGCTATATCTATAATAAATTTTTTATTTTTAGCACCTGTAAGTTTTACAATAATTCCATATGGCTGGTTTTCTGTTTTAATCATTATATCTATAATGTTATCACCTTTCCCACAGCAACCCACTTTTACATCACCTGGAACTTTTAATATAGTGGCTTCACCTGTAATGGTCATCCAACCGCCACTCAATGTTGATTTAACTAATATGTCTAATTTATATTTTTCTTCTATTTTCTTTAAAACTTCGCCCAATTCACACACCGTTAATTCTAATTTCATCTGCACTTCTCCTTTTACATATTTTTGATATAATATTTTATCATGATGATTTATATTTATGCTTAGATTAATAATAATCAACAAAGAATAAAAGAGGATATGTCAAATTGATTCAAGAATCATTTTGATATATCCTCTTTATTCTTACAGATGATCCTTTTCCTTATGTGGAGGTGCACCTATTTTCTTGCCTTCAATAATTCCCAAGTCTGCATTACCTTTAGGATCTATTTTTCTGCGTTCTGCATTAGATTTAGGTCTATCTTTAACTCTATTTTTATTATTATCCATTTGTATCACCTCATTATTAGGGTGTGCATTTAATATTATTTTATACTGTTTAATATTGTATATAATATGGATATCAAATTCATCTACGAAAACAGATAATTCTTCGCTAATCCACAACTTTATCAAATGTAAATTTTTATTATAATAGCATGATATTTACAATTTTATGATACAGTAGTATCATAAAATCTATATATTAGTTGAGCGAGGTGAATTTATTATATGGCAAGATTAATGAAGTATGTTGAACCCTATATTGGCATTGTTATTGTCTCAATTATACTATTGTTTGGACAAGCAATTTGTGACCTCGCATTACCAGACTATATGTCTGATATTGTAAATAAAGGAATAAGTAATGGTGATGCAATGTACATAATAAAATTAGGTTTTCAAATGCTTGGAATTTCTCTTATTAGTGCCATTTTCAGTATCGCAGTAGGATTCATTGCATCTAAAGTTGCTGCTGGAATAAGCCAGTCTCTAAGAATTGATTTATTTGAAAAAGTTGAAGCTTTTTCAAATGCTGAGTTTGATAAGTTTGCTACATCTTCTCTTATTACAAGAACAACAAATGATGTTACGCAAATTCAAACTCTTATTGTTATGCTCATACGAATAATTTTTTATGCACCTATTCTTGGTATTGGTGGTTTTATACATGCACTAGCCAATAGTAAATCAATGTCTTGGATTATAGTTCTTTCTATAATAAGTCTTTTAGGACTTATTGGAACTATATTTTCTTTAGTAATGCCTAAATTTAAGATTGTTCAAAGTTTAATTGATAAGCTTAACCTTGTAGTTCGTGAAAATCTTGATGGTATGCTTGTTATTAGAGCTTTTAATACCCAAAAATTTGAGGAAGATAGATTTGACAAGGCCAATAAAAATCTTACAGATACTAATCTTTTTATAAATAGGATTACATCTGGAATGATGCCTGCCATGATGCTTCTAATGAACTTAGTTACGGTTTTAATTGTATGGGTTGGTGCAAATCAAGTTTCTGCTTTTAAGATGGATGTTGGAGAAATGATGGCATATATGCAATATGTAATGCAAATAATAATGGCATTTCTAATGATGGCAATGATGTTTATTATGATTCCAAGAGCTTCTGTTTCCGCTAATCGTATTGCAGATGTTCTTGAGACAGAGCCTTCGATTAAAGATTCTTCTCCTCCAAGTAATAATTTGAAAACTTCTACTGGGCTTATAGAATTTAAAAATGTTTGTTTTAGTTATCCTGGAGCAGAAGAAGATGTTCTGCATAATATAAGTTTTACTGCTAAACCTTCACAGACAACAGCATTTATTGGATCAACTGGTAGTGGAAAATCATCATTGATCAATTTAATCCCAAGATTTTATGATGCTACAAGTGGTGAAGTTTTAATAGATGGCATAAATGTAAGCACCTTAAGTCTACATGAATTAAGGGATAACCTTGGATATGTTCCACAAAAGGGAATTTTATTTTCAGGAACAATTAAAAGTAATGTAGCTTATGGTGGTAAAAATCCAAGTGAAGATGATATTCTAAGAGCCTCAAAAATTGCACAAGCAATGGAGTTTATAGACTCTAAGCCAGAAAAATTTGAAACTTCAATAGCCCAAGGTGGTAATAATGTGTCTGGTGGACAAAAGCAACGTTTATCAATTGCACGCGCACTAGTAAAAAAACCTCAAATATGCATTTTTGATGATAGTTTTTCAGCATTAGATTTTAAAACTGATGCAGCACTTAGAAAATCATTAAAAGAAGAAACAGGTTCTAGCACAGTTTTGCTAGTAGCACAAAGAATAAGTACGATTATGACGGCTGATCAAATTATCGTTTTAGATAAAGGACATATTGTTGGATGCGGTACTCACGAAGAACTTATGAAAACCTGCGAAGTTTATCAAGAAATTGCTTTATCTCAGCTTAGTAAGGAGGAGTTAGAATGAGTGAAAAAAAAACAAATTCTAGCAGGCCTATGGGCATGGGGCCAAGAATGGGTCGTGGTATGGCTGGAGGAGAAAAAGCTAAGAATTTCAAAGAAACAATGCTAACTTTATTTAAATATATGTATGAGTTTAAATTACAAATTGTAATAGTTATAATTTTTGCTATATTTTCAGCTATCTTCTCTATTGTAGGACCAAAAATTCTTGGTAAGGCAACTACTAAGCTTTTTGAAGGACTAATAGCATATTATTCTGGAACTAATCTTTTAACAGACTTTAAATATATAAGAAATTGCATTTTAGTTTTAGTAGTTTTATATATTATTTCAGCAATTTTTTCATATGCACAAGCATATATAATGTCTGGTGTATCTATGAAAATCACTTATAGATTTAGAAAAGATATTTCTGAAAAGATAAATAGAATGCCTTTAAAATATTTTGATTCACGAACTCATGGAGAAGTATTATCTCGGATAACTAATGATGTTGATACTTTGAGTCAAACTTTAAATCAAAGTCTTACTCAATTAATAACTTCTGCTGTAACTGTTGTTGGTATACTTATTATGATGCTTAGCATAAGTCCTACATTAACATTGGTAGCGGTCTTAACCCTCCCACTGTCTATGGGGCTCATAATGTTCGTTGTAAAGAAATCACAAAAATACTTCAAAACTCAACAAGAGTATATTGGACATATGAATGGACATATTGAAGAAATATATTCCGGCCATAATGTTGTGCAAGTATTTAATGGTGAAAAAGAGGCTATATTTAAATTCAAAGAATTAAATGACGAATTATATGATTCAGCATGGAAGTCCCAATTTCTTTCAGGAATGATGATGCCTATTATGACCTTTGTAGGTAATATTGGTTATGTTTTAGTCTGTATTCTTGGCGGATATTTAGCAGTAAAAAAATCAATTGAAGTCGGAGATGTACAAGCATTCATTCAATATATGCGTTCCTTCAATCAGCCAATTGCACAATTAGCCAATATTTCAAATACCCTTCAATCTACAGCAGCAGCTGCAGAACGTGTATTTGAGTTTTTAGATCAGGAAGAAGAAATACTTGAAACTGAAAATCCAATAATATTAGATAAGGTAATTGGTAATGTAGAATTTAAAAATGTACATTTCGGCTATAACGAAGATAAAATAATTATTAATGATTTTTCATGTAAAATTAAGTTTGGTCAAAAAGTTGCAATTGTTGGGCCTACTGGTGGCGGAAAATCAACAATTATCAAACTCTTAATGAGATTTTATGATATTAATTCTGGAAGAATTTTGATTGATGGCTATGACATTAATGCTTTTACTAGAAATGATTTAAGAAGCATGTTTGGAATGGTTCTTCAAGATACGTGGCTTTATAATGCTAGTATTTTAGATAACATTAAATATGGAAATTTTGATGCTACTCATGAACAAGTATTGGAAGCTTCAAAAGCTGCTCATTGTGATGAATTTATACGAGCACTACCTGCTGGATATGACTTGATCTTAAATGAAGAAGCAAGCAATATCTCTCAAGGTCAAAAGCAACTTTTAACTATTGCACGTACAATTTTATCTAATCCTAAAATACTTATTCTTGATGAAGCTACAAGTTCTGTTGATACAAGAACAGAAGTGCTTATACAAAAAGCAATGTATAACCTTATGTCTAATAGAACTAGCTTTGTAATTGCACATAGATTATCTACTATAAGAGATGCTGACGTAATTTTAGTATTGAAAGATGGAGATATAATAGAGCAAGGTAATCATGAAACTTTACTTAAAGCTAATGGTTTCTATTCTAGTCTTTATAAAAGTCAATTCGAAAATAGTGAAGATTAATAAATGTTAGGAGAAGTGCGTTATGGAAAAGTCAAAAGAGATAGTCTCAAAAGATATAACTTCAACAGAGAAAATTTCAAAAAAAATATTCTCAAAAAAAATACTTTATATTGTACTTATTATAGTTGTAATCTTAGCTTGTAGTATAGGATATTATTTTTATATTAGCAGTGTCAATTATTTTACTACTGACAATGCAAAAGTTACAGCTAAAATGTATTCAATTACTCCAGTAACATCCGGAAAAATTTTAGAATGGAATGTAAGTGCTGGGGATTTAGTAAAAAAAGACGAAGTTCTTGGAAGACAAGAAATCTTGCCTTATATTACTTCACCTATAGATGGAACTGTTGTTAAAAGTGATATTATAAAAAATCAAGCTGTTGGAGCTACAAGTCAGCTTGCTGTTGTTGCTGATACTTCTAACATGTATATAGGCGTTAATGTTGAAGAAACTGACATTATGAAAATTAAAGTTGGACAAGAAGTTAAAGTTGACATAGATGCCTATCCAAGTAAAATTTTCAAAGGTACAGTAACTGAAATAGATAATACTACTCAAACTTATTTTTCAACTTCAGCTAGTAGTTTTACAACAAGTGGTACCTATACAAAAGTTACACAACTTATACCAGTTAAAGTAAGTATAGAAAATAATGAAAATCTACCAATGACACTAGGAATGAATGCAATTGTTAAAATAAAAGTAAAATAATTTTATTGAAAGGATTGAAATGTTATGAAGAGGATAATTTCGAGTACTTTATTTATGATTTGTATAAGTACTTTATTAATAGGTTGTAGTAGAAATTCAGATATAGCAAATGTCACAGTTACAAAAGTAAAAACATCTAATTCAATAAGTGATACTACTTATACTGGAAATGTTACATCAGCAGAAAAAGTATCTATAATTCCAAGTGTTTCTGGAAAAGTCCAAACTGTAGATGTTGAAGTTGGACAAACTGTAGAAAAAGATGCCCAATTGTTTACAATTGATAATACGGAATTAACATATAAGTTAAATCAAGCACAAGCAAATTATGATGCTGCCGCTGCAGCTTATGATAAAACAGCTGGTGGCTCAGCTAAGCAAACTCAAAATGATGCTGCTACAGCTTTAGAAAAAGCACAAAACGAACTAAAGGATGCTCAAAGTCAATATGAAAATAATACAGCTGTAACTGCTGCACAAACAGCTTATAATGATGCAAAAGCAAATTATGAGCGTACAAGTTCTTTGTATGAAGCTGATGCAGCTACAAAAGTAACATTAGATGATGCAAAAAGTAAATTAGATACAGCTTCAGCAGCTTTGGAAATTGCAAAGTCAAATGCTGAAACTAGATATAATAATGCAAAAGCAAGCTTTGCTGCCGCTAGTGAAAATGCTTCAATTACTAATGCAATTATAAATCCGGATAATATTGCTTCTGCAAAGGCACAAATGGATAGTGCTCAAGCTGCATTAGATATTGCTAAACACCAGCTTGATAATGCAACTATAACTGCACCCATTGCCGGAAAAATAAGTGCTAAAAATATATCAGTTGGTGAATTAACTCCTACTCAAACCCCATCGCTTATTTTAGAAAATGCAAACTCTGTAAATGTAATAATTAAAGTTACAGAAACAAATATAAATGATATATATATTGGGATGGCTGCTAAGATATCTGTACCATCAACAGGATTATCTTATGATGGTACAATATCTACAATCTCACCTTCCGCTGATCAAAAGACAGGAATGTTTGACGTTCAAGTAGATATTAATGGTTCTGATGATAATTTAAAACTAGGAATGGTTACAAATGTTACACTAGTTAATTCAAATGAAGATGACACGCTATTAGTTCCAAAAGAATCCGTATTTGAAGAAGATGGTACTTCATATGTATATGTTCTTAATAGCAATATACTAGCAAAACATACAGTAACAGTTGGAGCTTCTAAAAATCAATATGTAGAAATTAAATATGGGATATCTGCGAATGATCAAATCGTTGTTGAAGGTAGTTCTAATATTAAAGATAATGGGAAATTTAATATTGTAAAGAGTAACTAAAATATGTAACTACTTACTTTGTTTTATCCTCACATAATAAGGTGAATGTTTTTGTGAAATATTTCATAAATCAGCAGGCGCAAATCTATTCCCCTTATTTCTAATTTTAGTACTCTAATTTTTAAACAAAATTAATGCTAGAAAGTATTTAAAACTTTCTAGCATTAATTATAATCTAGCCCTCAATTTTATATTGAATCACTCTAACTTACTTGAATTTTATAATAATTTTTTAGTGAACATGTGATTATAACTTATTAATAATACTAGCATTATATGCTGCCCCAAATCCATTATCTATATTTACTACACTAACACCACTAGCACAACTATTTAACATTGATAACAAAGCTGAAATCCCACCAAAGTTTGCCCCATAACCAACACTAGTTGGAACTGCAATAACTGGCTTGTCCACTAGTCCTCCTATTACGCTAGCTAAGGCTCCTTCCATTCCTGCAATCACTATAACTACTTTAGCTCCCCGAATAAGATCTAGTCTCGAAAAGAGCCTATGTATGCCTGCAACACCAACGTCAGTTATTTTCTCAACTCTATTTCCCAATATTTTTGCAGTTTCAACAGCTTCTTCTACCACTGGTAAATCCGATGTTCCAGCTGAAACAATTGCAATATAACTATCTGTAAGAGTTTGTTCTTTTTTCTTAATGGTTATTGTTCTTCCAAGTTTATTGTATTCTGCTTCTTCACATATTTCCTTTACTGCATTGTACATTTCTTCAGTAGCCCTAGTTCCCAATATATTATTATCTTTTGTCATCATAAATTTAACAATATCCCTAACTTGTTCTACTGTTTTTCCTGCACAATATATTACTTCAGGATATCCTACTCTTAATTCTCTATGGTTATCTATCATTGCAAATCCTAAATCCTTAAAAGGCAGATCTTCTAATTTTTCAAGAGCTTCTTCTATGTTTATTTTATTATCTTTTACTGATTCTAGTAAAATTTTAATTTCTTCTTTATTCATTAGTTTTCATTATCCTCCTAAGATTATTATTGCTAATTTTTCTATACTTATTTAAGTCTATATTTATCATATTCATATTAGTTTTCTTCAGTTACATTTTTTGTTATAGTTTCATTAAAGCTTCCTACTCTATATCCCTGTAAATCCAACGTTACATATTTAAAACCACATTCCTTTATCTTACTCGAAATAGTGTCTAAAAGCTCTTCATCAAATAATTTACTTCTATCATTTCTATCTATTTCAACTCTAGCTAAATCTCCATGGCATCTTACTCTAACAGCTCTAAATCCTATACTCATCATAAATTTTTCAGCATTTTCAATCTTCTCAAAATCTTCAACTTTTAATTCATTTCCATAAGGTATTCTAGTTAATAAGCAAGCATATGAAGGCTTATTCCAAGTATTAAGATTTAATTCCTTAGAGAATGCTCTTATTTCTGCTTTAGTTAATTTACATTCTAACAGTGGACTTTTTACTTCTAATTCTTTAAGTGCTCTTAGGCCTGGTCTATAATCACTTATATCATCGAAGTTTGTCCCATCAATTACATAGTTATAACCTTGTTCTTTAGCTACAGATAATATCATATTAAATACTGCAGTTTTGCAAAGATAACATCTATCTTCTGGATTATATTTAATAGACTCAATAATTGGTGCCTCTATAATCTCATGTTTAACACCTAATTTTTCAGTTAACTCCTTAGCTTCCGCTATTTCCCACTTAGGAATATATGGAGACATGATTGTCACTGCTTTTACGTTATCTCCAAGGGCTTCTTTAGCAACTCTAAGTAAAAAGGTACTATCCACGCCTCCTGAAAATGCCAAAACTACTTTTCCTAAACTTTTAAGATAATTTATTAATTCATTGTATTTATCATTGTTTATCATATATATCTCCCACTTCCTTGTAGACTTCTTTATATATCTTTTCCATAGTTATATTATTTTCTTTTGCTATAACTTTACAATCTTCATATTCTGGTTTATATTTGATTAACTTCCCATTATAATAAGATTTTTTAATAGTAACCTCTCCATATTGAGTTTCTATTTTTGAGAAATCCCTATTTAACATTATTTTCTCTACTTTGTATTTTCTTACACCTATTGAAGTAGTTTCTTCGAAAATCACATCTAAAACATCTTTCTCAATCTGTTCATTAATTAATACACTTAATTTTACTCCTGGTCTTCCTTTTTTCATAAATATAGCTGTCTTAAAGACATCTAAAGCACCCATTTCAAAAAGCTTTTCTTCAACATATCCATAAAACTCTGGATTCATATCATCTATATTAGTTTCTAAAATATATTGTTCTTCTATTTCCTCCAGTTTCTTTCCTTCACCTAAATAAACTCTTAAAACATTAGGTATTTCTAAATCCCTATGTCCTATTCCATAAGCTATTTTCTTTATAGAAAAATCTATTTTTTGAGTAAATTCTTGAACATTAGCTGCGAGTATTGCTGCTCCTGTAGGTGTAGTTGTTTCAAAAGGTACTATTCCAGTGTTAATTGGTATATTTTTCAATATCTCTACAGTTGCTGGTGCTGGAACTGGCATAAGTCCGTGTGCACACTTAACAAATCCACCACCCACTTGAACAGGTGATGCAATGATCTTATCAACTTCTAAATAATCTATGCAAATAGCTGCTCCTACCATATCTATAATAGAATCAATAGCACCTACCTCGTGAAAATGTACTTCATATAAAGTCTTCCCATGAACTTTTGCTTCAGCTTCTGCTACTCTCATAAACATATTCATACTTAACTCTTTAACTTTATTATTTAAAACACTTGAATTTATTATGTTCTCAATATCTTTTAAATTTCTATGATGATGCTCAATATCATTTGTATGAGTATGTGCATGGTTTTCATCACAGGAATGATTATGTTTGTGATCATGAGCATGACTATGTTCTTCATGTGTATGATGATTTTCATGAAAAAAATCATGAGACTCGTAATCCTCATGAGTATGAGTATCACTATTTTCATGGCTGTTCTCTTCTTTATAATCATGATGGTGATTATTTAAAGGTTCTTCAGCAATATGATCATGATTATGAACTTGATTTTTTAAGATAACATCTACTCTTGTTCCTGTTATTCCATGCTTAACAGCCTTTTCTATTTTTATTTCATATTCAGAATTCAAATTAAGCTTTGAAATTTCTTCTATTAAATATTCCTTAGGCACTCCTAAATCTAATAATGCTGCTAAATTCATATCGCCACTTATTCCACAAAAACAATCATAATATAATACTTTCATATCCTAGTCACTCCTAAATTCATTTTTATAACCTCAAGGGTCACAATGTAACCTCAAGGGTCACAATGTAACCTCAAGGGTCACAATGTAACCTCAAGGGTCACAATGCAACCTCAAGAGCACCTTCTCTGATGCCTAACGGTTCTAATACTCCTATCTATTTAAAAGGTAATAACTTATATAGATACCCACCCCTTAAGTTACTTATACTATGAATATATTTTCAACTAGAAATAAAGGGGGCTGCTTTTGCGTAATGTTACATTGAAAATTTTGATGGCTGCGCTTCTTGATTACAAGTTGTTCCAAATATGCTTGTTCAAAGCGTGTCTTTGAAGCAAGCATTTTGGGTACAACTTGTAATCTTAGAAGCACCCATCAAAATCTTCCGTAACTGGAGCAAATGCATGCCCCTTTATTTCGGCGGATATACACATAAGTATGATTTTCACTGTGGGTATCTATATAATGTTATATTCTCTTAAAAAATCTTCATCTTTTATAACATTCTCATATCTATCATCTCTAATAATTTTATGTTCCTCTGAAAAAACAATGACTCTATTAAAAATTCCTTCAATATATTCAAAATCATGAGTAGCACAAATTATAGTTTTACCACTTTTATTTAAAGCAATTAATAAATCTCTTAGAAATCTTTTTCCTTTAGGATCTATTCCGTTCATAGGCTCATCCAAAGTTATAACATCAGGATTCATAGCTAAAACACTAGCAATTGCAACTCTTTTTTTCTCGCCTCCGCTTAAATTATAGGGATGCTCTTCCTTTAATTTATCTATATTAAGAAGATTAAGACAATCCTGTACTCTTTCATTAACTTCATCTCCTGGCAGCTCCATTTGCATAAGGCCAAAGGCCACTTCCTCAAAAACTGTAGAACAAAAAAGCTGTGCATCAGAATTTTGAAATACAAAACCTAGCCTTTTATGAAATAACTTTAAATATTTATTATCCTTTAATCTATTTTCATTGATTTCAGTTTCATTAAATATATATTTGCCTTGATTTGGGAAAATAATAGTGTTTAATAGTTTTAAAAAAGTAGATTTTCCACTCCCATTTGGTCCTATTATAGCTACAGATTCTCCCTCTCTTATATGAACATTTACATTATCAAGGGCTAATTTATTCTTATAAGTAAATGAAATATTCTCTAATTTTATCATAAATATTTCTCCTTAATTTGTTTTGGCATAAGACACAATATATGCGAGCATGCTGACTTTCTAATTTGAATATATAAACAAACTAATTAATAGTATATTTATTATTATATATATATAATCATATTTTTTTAAAGTGAAATCTACTTTTTTAGTATATTCTCCTACAAAACATCTACACTCCATAGCATGATACATTTCTTCGCTCATTTTATAAGATTTTATGAACAAATTAC
The DNA here is from genome assembly GCA_003129525.1 of Clostridium beijerinckii. Taxonomy (NCBI): domain Bacteria; kingdom Bacillati; phylum Bacillota; class Clostridia; order Eubacteriales; family Clostridiaceae; genus Clostridium; species Clostridium beijerinckii. Next base: position 407,052 of record CP029329.1, read on the forward strand.
CCATAATTCCTGTAAGCGAATTGTACTTATTTGAAGTTATACCAATTGATCTAAGTTTTAATGCATATAATAAGTTAATAGAATGTTCTCCAAGTAAAACAATATATTTTATGGTTATATCCATAATCCATATAAATATATCTGGTATAAATATTAACTTTAAGGATTTACTAATCTCACTCCATTTAGTATTATGAGATAACAAATTCATCAACAATATAGTTGTCATTATCTTTTGAAAAAGCATTAAACTGTTATAAATATTCCCATAAAACATTGACGGTATTAACGCAATTAAAGTTATAAACGGAAATACTAAACTCTTTATCAATATTCTTTCCCTTGATTTTTTCTCCATAAGGAGAAGATTACCTAAAGCATATACATCTAATATTGATAAGTAAATAAAACTTCTTGAAATTGATATAAATACTATATTTAATATTGTCGTTATTACTTTTAAGGTTGGATTTATTGAATATACCAATTTGTCTTTACTTTTATCTTGCCTAATAATTGAAACTATCTTAATTAAAGAGAAAATACTTTTCTCTATATATACATTTTTTTCTTCCTTGGGTACGTAATTATCTTTTTCAATAAGCCATACTGGAATCATTTATTCTCCTTTTGTATTTTTCTTTAAATTTATTTTTGCAAAAACTTTAAAAATAATTAATATTATTGTTACACCCGCTACTGCAGAAATAATATATCCAATATATTCTTTTAAGTTTCCGAAACTATAGTCTGGAATTGGTGCGGTATAATTAACTCCATTCTCCATACCTTTAGGTACAAATCCTATAAAGTTCTTAATTTCTTCCATTCCCCATTCTCCCCATGCCGTTCCACTTGCTAAGAGTCCTAGAGGAGTAGCTAAAATTAGAATGCCTAATATAATGTAAAATGGGTTCATTTTATTCACGGTTTCTTTGTAGATTATATCTGGTGATGCTTTTTTTACATAATTATATGCCCCTAAAGTTATTATTCCTTCTAAGATACCAACTACTAATAAATGTGGTATAGTCATGGCAGGAATAGATACTGATAGTCCATATGGACTATATAATGGAAATCCAAGTGTATCCTTAAAAAGTAATGGTTGAACACCAAACTCAATGGCTGCAAATAAAGCTGCAATATTAACAGAAATATATCCACCTAATAAAGTTCCTAGATATTCTCCTTTTTTGTTCGGAAAAATCTTTTTCATAAACTTAAATATATAATATGCTGAAAATGGCATTATAAAAGCCATATTGAAACAATTTACCCCGAAAGCTAAAATTCCTCCGTCTCCAAAAAATAAGGCTTGAATAGCTAGGGCTATAGTAACTGCAAAAACTGCTGAGTAAGGTCCAAGTAGAATAGCTACAAGAGCACCTCCAATAGCATGTCCTGATGTTCCTCCTGGAAGTGGTATATTAAACATCATAATTAAAAATGAAAATGCTGCGGCCACTCCAAGAAGGGGCATTTTTTGCCTTGTTATTTCAGTTCTTACCTTTATGCTTGCTCTTCTCCATATAGGTAGCATAATAGCTCCAAAAGTCGCACAAGTTGAAGGACTTAAATAATTATCAGGTATATGCATTTGATAAATTCCCCCTTTATAAATATATAACCTATTAATAAATAGTTTTTCAATACAGTAATGTCGGTAACATGTATTTTTTAATATCTATGCAAATAATGCTGTAACATTCTTTAATTCTTGACGGATCTTAATAGCTTGTGGACAATGTCCTTCGCATTTACCACATTCTACACATTTATCAGCTCTTTCTTCAGAACTTAATCCACTATATCTATTTTTAAGTTCTTTGTCTGTTTCTGGAGTAACAAACAAACTATATTCATTATAATAGGTAAAATTCTTAGGAATGTTTACGCCTGATGGACAAGGCATACAATATTCACAAGCTGTACAATTAACTTTTATTCTTTCTTTAAATACCTTCTTAACATCATCCATTATTTCTAATTCTTTTTCTGTTAAAGAATTAGGTGCTGCAACACTTGCAGTCTTTATATTTTCTGTAACATTGTCCATTATGTTCATACCACTTAATACTACAGACACTTCTGGATGATTCCATACCCATCTTAATGCCCATTCAGCTGGAGACTTTTTAATCTCTGCTTTATCAAAAGTATTCATAACTGCTTCTGGAAGGTTTTTAACTATTTTACCACCTCTAAGTGGCTCCATAATAACAACACCCAGACCTTTATTGGCTGCATATTGTAATCCTTCTGTTCCCGCTTGGAATTCTTCATCTAAATAATTATATTGAATTTGGCAGAAAGACCAATCATAATAGTCTACTATCTCCTTAAATACTTCTAACTTGTCATGAAAAGAAAATCCTGCATATTTTATTCTTCCATCTTTTATGGCAGAATCTAAAAATTCATCTATTCCTAATTTCTTTAGATTTGCCCAAGTATCTGCACCTAAAGCGTGGACTAAATAAAAATCTATATGATCTGTTTGAAGACGTTTCAATTGTTCATTTAAATATTTATCCATATCTTCTCTAGTTTTAATTAACCAACTAGGAAGCTTTGTAGCCAACTTAACCTTTTCTCTATATCCATCTTTTAAAGCTCTACCCACAAAAGGTTCACTTTCTCCTCCGTTCCCCATTCCAGTTCCATGATAAGGATATGCAGTATCTACATAATTAACTCCTTCATCAATAGCATGACGAATCATATTAATAGCTTTTTCGTTATCAATTTTAGTAGTGTCCCCATCAATAATAGGTAATCTCATACATCCAAAACCTAAAGCTGAAACCTTTTCATTTGTCTTTCCAAATGTTCTGTATAACAAAATAACTCCCCCTTAAATAATCATATCATTTAATAAATTAATATATGTTTATTTTACATCTTAAAGTATACTCTAAGTCAACACTTTTTTTAAAATACAAAAATTAGATTTTTTAAATTAAATTTTACAAATTTGTGTCCTTAAAGTATACTCTAATATAGAAAATATATTAAAGACTTGACGGAGGAAATATATAATGGGATACAGTATTGCTCAAGTAGCTGAAAAAACTCATTTAACTGCACATACTCTTAGATACTATGAGAAAGAAGGTTTATTACCTTTTATAGATCGTAGTGATTCTGGAAACAGAGATTTCAAAGATAAAGATTTAGAATGGCTTGAACTAATTTGTTGTTTGAAAAATACAGGTATGCCTATAAAGCAAATCAAAGAATTCATTCGATTATGCCTTAAAGGTGATGATACTCTTGATGTCCGTAGAGAAATATTTATAACCCATCGTGAAGAAGTTATAAATCAAATGGCTGAATTACAAAAGAATCTTGATAAGATCAATTGTAAGATTAATTATTATGATTGTGCTTGTAAAAAAAGTGTATAATTAATATTCAAAAATAACAGACAAAAAATTCTTGTCTGTTATTTTTGAATACACCTTAAGAATGTCCTTTTATTATAATCCTAAAACACCCTTAACATCCTTAACGTGTGATCTACTTACAGGTATTTCATTATCATCAATAATCAGTTTATAGGTTCCATTAAACCATGAATAAACTTCTTTAACTTTTTCAAGATTAACTATATAACTTCTATGGCATCTAAAAAAATTTGTTTTTTCTGCTAGCTCTTGCAATGTTTTTGTTGTACAATAAATATCTTTATTAGTCTTAACATAATTTTTTTCGCCTTCAGAATAACAGTAAGAAATTTTATTAACATCAATAAGAATTATTCTCCCATTATTTTCACAAGGAATCTTTTTTACAGTATGTTTATTGTCTAATTCATCTAATATATGAATAATTTGATTTTCATTTTTGATATGGATAGTACTCACTACACAATTTAGTGACTTTGTTATTCGTTTCTCATCATATGGCTTTAATATATAGTCATAAATTTTAAGTTCAAAAGCTTTTATTGCATAACTATCATATGCTGTTATAAAAATTAAAATTATATCTGGCAATATATTTTTTATTTCTTCTGCTAATTCTATACCATTTTTCCCTGGAATATTAATATCAATTAAAACAACATCTGGCTCTTCATTTTCTATTAACGTAACTGCACTTATACCATCATATGCTTGTCCTACAACTTTAAATCTATTATCCTTTGATATTATGTATTTTAATTCATCGCTAGAGATTTTTTCATCCTCAACTATTACTATTTTAATTTCATCTAGTGATTTCAAATTAATTCCCCCTTGCATAATTAATTATTTCTTTACATAAAAGCTAACACTACTTCCACTATTTGAACTCACTATATTTAAAGCATACTTTTCCCCATATAGTAATTTAAGTCTATTGTTAACATTTTTAAGCCCAATTCCAGTCGATAATGATTCATCTGCATTTTCAAATCCTACTCCATTATCACTAATTTCAATATGAACTTCATCTTCATTGTCCCTAACTGAAATTGTGACTATTCCACCATCAATTTTTTTTAATATACCATGTTTAATTGAATTTTCAACTATTGGTTGAAGTATAAGTATTGGAAATTTTACGCCTAGTAAATTATCATCTATTAAAAATTTAACTTCTAATCTATCTGAAAATCTAGCTTGTTCAATTGTCACATATGCTTTTATAAGATTCAATTCTTTTTCTAATGTAGAAAAATCTCCTTCTATTTCTAAAGTTGCTCTAAAATAATTAGAAAGATTTAATATAAGACTTTTTGCCTTTTCCCCATCACTTCTGCAGTATGCACCTATAACATTAAGCGAATTAAATAAGAAATGTGGTTCTATTTGTGCTTTTAAAGCTTTTAACTCTGCTATTTTATTTTCTTCCTTTAATTTAATCAAATTGACTTGTCCATCAACTAACCTCTTTGAACTTTCAATTACCATAACTATTAAAAATACCCCTATGGAATTTATAATTATCATAGATAATGCTATTGTTTTTTCAAGGTCTATTGCAGCATTTATATCTTTTGTGAATATTAAAATAATAATCATTTGAGTTATTTCTGCTACTACTGCTGCGAGTCCCGCAATTATTGGGTTTAAACCTCTTTTCTTAAATAATACTCTAAAATACCCTCCAATTAATCCTTCTACAACTGTTGATATTGCACAAGCTAATGCTGTAAATCCCCCTAATGAATATCTATGTACTCCACTTATGACTCCAACTATTAATCCAATAACAGGTCCACCTAAGTATCCTGCTACGATTGCTCCAATCGGTCTACTATTAGCTATTGATTGGTCTGTTATGTATATTCCAAAATAAGTTCCCAAAATAGAAAGCATTGAAAATAACACAATCATTATTATTTTGTCTTTCTTGTTATATTCATCCTTTACTAAATATTTCATAATATTAGTTTGTAATATTATATATGTAAATAGTATTATAAGTGACATTCTTTCTAGCATATTTATAGTTAACATATTATCACCAACCTTAATACCATTATAATATAAATTATACTAATATTTAATAAAATCTCAAATTCTACTTGATTTATATAAACTAAAATGTAAATTACCCTAATATTTTGTTAATTAAACCTTAAAATATGTTATTTAGCCTGCGAATTGTAGTTATTATAGTCTTCTCTGTGATAAATTATATACAAACAAGTAAACATTTACAACAATAAAAGGGGATGAAAATTATGAATTCTATTGTTTTAGTAATCGCTGGTATATTAGTTCTATCAATTGGCTACAGATTGTATGGTGCTTTTATTGCTGCTAAGGTTCTAGTTTTAGATGAGACTAGAAAAGTTCCTTCTGAAATATACAATGATGGAAAGGATTTTGTACCAACTAACAAATTAGTGTTACTCGGTCACCATTTTGCAGCTATTGCAGGTGCTGGTCCTCTTATCGGTCCAGTTTTAGCTGCTCAATTTGGTTACCTTCCTGGGGCACTTTGGATATTAATAGGTTCTGTATTAGCTGGTGCTGTACATGACATGGTAATGTTATTTGCATCAGTACGATTCAAAGGTGAATCTATAGCTGAAATTGCAGGTCATTGTTTAGGCAAGAAGGTTGGTTTAATAACTTCAATTTCTGTTACTTTTATACTTATAATTACAATGGCAGGTCTTGGCTTACCTATTGTTAATTCACTTTATAATAGTCCTTGGGGAACTTTCACAGTAGGTTCCACTATTCCAATAGCATTTTTAATAGGTATTTATTTGAAATTTATTAGACCTGGTAAAATTGGTGAAGGAACTGTACTAGGAATGGGGTTAATATTACTTGCAGTTGTCTTCGGTCCTAAAATTCAAGGCACAGCACTTGGAAATTTCTTAACTCTTGATATAAAGCAATTATCTGTAATATTAGTTGTATACGGGTTCTGTGCTGCTGCATTGCCTGTTTGGTTATTATTGTTACCTCGTGATTACTTAAGTACTTATATGAAACTTGGTGTAATTGGTGCTTTATGTGTTGGTATCATAATACTTCAACCAAAATTACAAATGCCAGCAATAACACAATTTGTTCATGGTGGTGGGCCAATTGTTAATGGTAAAGTATTCCCATTCTTATTTATAACAATAGCTTGTGGTGCATTATCTGGCTTCCATTCATTAATAAGTACTGGTACTACACCAAAGCTTATAGCAAATGAAAAAGATATTTTCCCAATCGGTTATGGTTCTATGTTAATTGAAGCATTTATATCTTTAATGGCATTAATCGCAGCTTGTTCATTACCTACAGCAGATTATTTTGCAATTAACTCTGCACCAGAAGTTTTTGCTAAAATGGGCTTAAACCCAGTAGATTTACCATGGCTTGAATCACTTGTTGGTGAAACATTATCTGGTAGAACTGGTGGTTCAGTTTCATTAGCTGTTGGTATGACATATGTATTCCATAGCATTCCTGGTATAGATAAAATAATGTCTTACTGGTATCACTTCTGTATAATGTTTGAAGCTCTATTCATATTAACAACTATAGATTCTGGTACAAGAATTGGAAGATATTTAATGCAAGATCTTTTTGGAGCAATATACAAACCTTTTAAAGAAAAAAACAGATTTAATCTTGTGTTCTTTAGTGCTTTAATGTCAGTTACTTGGGGAGCATTACTTTATAGTGGTAATATTTCAACAATTTGGCCACTATTCGGTGTAGCTAATCAATCTCTAGCAGCTATAGCATTTGCAATTGGTACATCAGTTCTTCTAGAATTGAATAAAAAGAAATATGTTTCTATAACAATAATACCTATGGCATTCATTGCAATAACTACAACTGTTGCTTCATTTGAAAATATATTTAGCAATTACATCCCAAATGGAAAAACTGCTTTAACTGTATTATCATTTGTTATAATGGCTATGTTAGCTGTACTATTATATGAATGTATTAAATCTTGGAAGAAAAATTGGAATAAAACTTTTAGTGGTGAACTAGAAGATTCCATTGAAGAAGCTATCTCATAAAATATAATAACTAAAAAGCTCCTTTAAAATGTAAAAATTTTAAAGGAGCTTTTAGTTTATTGTATTTTATGTTAAATCATATATGTGGAAAACATAATATAGATTTATCTTCAATTTTGTTATTTTTTATTTGGCTCTTTATAAGTTATCCCTTTTGTATCAACAGTAATTGATTTTATAACTACATCTTCCTTTGGTTTATCATTTGAAGCTGTTTTTACATTTTCAATCTTTTCTAATACATCTAATCCCGATATTACTTTACCAAATGCCGCATATTCTCCATCAAGATGTGATGCTTCCTTGGTCATTATAAAAAATTGGCTTCCAGCACTATTAGGATCTTGTGATCTTGCCATGGAAAGTACTCCTTTTATGTGCTTTAAGCTATTGGCAAATCCATTTGAAGTAAATTCACCTTCAATTGAATAACCTGGCCCACCAGTCCCATCGCCCTTTGGATCTCCACCTTGAATCATAAAGTCTTTAATTATTCTATGAAATTTTAGGTTATTATAAAAACCTTTATTAGATAAATCTATAAAATTATTAACAGTATTCGGAGCAATTTCTGGATATAGTTCAGCTTCTATAACTCCATATCCTTCCACGCTTATAGTCGCTAATGGTAATGATTTATTTGCTTCCGATGACTTTGTTTCACTACTTTCACTTGATGATTTATCATCATTTTCTACTGTTTTAGTTGTACTACTCTTTGAGGTTCCACACCCAACTAATACAAGCGAAGTCATTATTAACGTTACTAAAATTAGCTTTAAATATTTGTTTATGTTTTTCATTCTCATTCTTTTTCCACCTTATTGTAAATTTTATAGTTTAAGTATACCATAATTTTTTTATATTATTCATAGCTATTAATTTTAGACCTATCTACGCTATTTTTTGTAACTGAACAATAAATACAAAAAAAATCAGTAATCATTATGTTTATAGATAATGGTTTACTGGTCTTTTTTGAAGATTGTATTGTATGAAAACAAATATAACATATTTTGTTCTTCAGACAAATCATTCTATAATTTCTTTAGGCTCTGAAAAATAATATCCTTGTGAATAATCTATATTCAAATCTCTTATTTTATTATATATTTCTTCTTCTGATACAAATTCTGCAATAGTTTCTATTCCAAATTCTTTTGCAAATGCTACTATGGTTTTGGTAACTAACTCTGCTGATTTATCTTTATGTATATTTTTGATTATTGATCCATCTATCTTTATATAATCTACATTTAACTTCATTAGATAACTAAAATTTGAATACCCCGTTCCAAAATCATCAATAGCAATTTTAGAACCATATTTTTTTATATCTTTTATAAAGTCTGTAACTTCCTTGAAGTTTTCGATCCCTTCTGATTCTACTATTTCAAACACAACTTTTTTAGGGTTTTTAGCTTTTTTTAGTTTTTCTATAATTAATGTTCTAATTTCACTGCTTACTATATCTTGAAGAAGAAGATTTATAGATATTTCATAATCTGTGTTATATAAAACTTTAAAAGTTTTCTCTAACATTATTATTGTTAATTCTTTATATAATCCAGCCTTTTTAGCAATATCTAAGAAAAAATAAGGTTCTATAATTTTCCCATTTTCATCTATCATTCTTATTAACGCTTCAAATTTTTCAATCGTCCCCAAACTGTTATTAACTATAGGCTGAAAAAATGGTACAATCCTATTATCTGCTATAGCATCTCTAATTTTTTTAGTCCATATTATATTTTCTTTAATTCCTTCATATATATTTAAATCTTCTTTATATATTTGAAATAATCTTTTATTTTTTTTAGTATAATGTAATGCCATTTCAGCTTTTTCAAATAATAATTCTTCCGCTAATGCAAGTCCCATTGTTACTGTTATATAAATCTTAACATCTTCGTAAAAGAAACATTGATTGTTTATTACATTTTGTAAAAGTCTTATTTTTTCTATAAATTCTTCTTTTAATCCCATATTATCTGCTACAGCAAATATATCTGAACTTACCCTATAAGAATTCAAATTATTTTGGCGACAATACAAGCTAATTAATCTAGAAAGAGCTCTTAATACTGCATCTCCTACTGTATTTCCATAAAAATCATTTATATCATTAAATGACTTTATATCAATAATTGCAATTTTACAGTACTTTCCTTGTGATAAATCTAAAATTAATTTATTTCTATTCTCTAAGCCTGTTAGCTCATCTGTATAATATTGTTTTTCTAATGATTCTGTTTTTTCTTTAATCTTTTCTTCAAGCTTCAAATTTAAATCATTTAATTCTTCACCTGTAATTTTTATAAGATTAAATAATGCTAAATCTTCAGGACTGTAATATTCAAGTTCATCAGTTTTTTCTGTATCAATTTTTATTCTTGAACTTGCATCCTCTGAAAGTACTAATATTGTCATTGTTTCTGTGTAAAAAATGTTTTCATTATTAATATGATTAAATTCACCATATGTATAAAATCCACTTGTTGAAAAATCACCATTAATTGGTGCTATTTCTTCAGCTGCAATTTCATTAATGAATTTCTTTCTTGAATCACAAGAATATATGAATAAACTTTCTCCTGGATATTTTTTTATTTTGTCATATACACTTTTAGACCCCATTAAAATTTCTCTAAAATCACCATAGCCTATCCTTATTTTTTCCCCTACATCTATTTTTGATGTAACAATTATTTCGTTATTATTTACAGATTCTTTAACAGATATACCAATATATCTATTGTTGCGTTTTACCATTAAAGGAAACTTAGAGCCTATACGTTTAATTTGTTCACAATTATTTATGCCTAAATATTTACTGTAAAATTCTTGTGCTGGTATATTATCTATGGTTTTTATTACATTTCCTTCTGCCTCTGTTATTTTGTATTCCTTACCTATAGGCACCCTATTAAAGTTACTTTCATTATTTACGTACAAATCCTTACTTTTTAAAGCAGCAGCAACTACTGCATCTTTTTCCACACCATTTTCTGTAAAAACATATGTTTCATCTGTAGAATTGCTATTACCTGCAATTCCTCCCGATACCACAACTTTATTATCTATAGAATTTATTCCATCTAAAAAGTCTTGTCCATCAATGCTTGTGTCTGCAAAAGATATTATAGCTTTAGTATCTTGAGAAATTAATTTATGACCTATTTCTAAACCTTTATTAAAATCTGATATTTTTTCTTTAATTATGATAGTTTCAATTATTGTTTTTTCAAATACACTTATAGAAACTATGCATTCATTCTCAAGAATTTTACCATCAAGTAGTTCTCCTGCAGATGTAGCACCTAATATTTTGCATTGTGGGATTAATAATATCAAATTTTTTATTACTTCTTCTATAAACTCTTTTTTTCCTATTCCTGAAAATACTTGTACTAATATATTTCTATATTTTATTATATTATTATTACTTATATATTTCTTTAAAGTATCGTAATCCTTATATTTAATATTATAAGTTTTCATATTTCACCTCAATTATTAGTATATTTAATAATTTCTGTTATATATTTCATATATATATTTAATTGTATCATTTTTCAGTTCCCTAATCATTATATTTCTACATCATTTATCAAAATTTTCACTTTTATTTTAATGATTAATTTGTTTCATAAAAATCAATTATCGAATATATTTCTTTGTTAAATATTGATTATTTTTCCAATAAAAAAGATACAGTAAGTTTACTGCACCTTTACATCAAAAGTCATATAAGAGTCTTTGTTTTTATAACCCTTGCCTTTCAAATATACCTGATTTTCCTCCACTTTTTTTTACAAGCATAATATTATTTATAACCATTTCTCTATCAATAGACTTACACATATCATAAATAGTTAATGCTGCAGTAGATACTGCTGTAAGTGCTTCCATCTCAATACCAGTCTTTCCTACAGTATTAGTAATTGCTTTTATTTCAATTCTACTATTTTCAATGTCAATTCGAAAACTAATATCACAGCCAGATATCATTATAGGATGACACATTGGTATTATTTGAGGAGTATTTTTAGCACCCATTATCCCGGCTACCTGAGCCACAGCTAATACATCTCCTTTTGAAATAGTACCTTCTTTTACTCTTTCAATGGTTTCTCTTTTCATAGAAACATATCCAATTGCTATTGCTTCACGAGCAGTATCACTTTTTTCAGATACATCAACCATTTTAGCTCTTCCTTCTTCATTTATGTGGGTTAGTTCCATTACTTTAACCTCCTCTTTAATTACCATTTACCAAAACTGCAAGCTGGGAAAGTACACACTTCGCAATTAAGACACATGCCTCCATGTCCTAACTTTGTAATATCTTCTTTTTTTATTCTTTCTCCTGCTACGATTCTTGGAAGTATAAGATCAAATATTGTTCTCTTGCTATACATAACACATCCAGGAAGGCCAAGGACAGGTATGTCATTCTTGTATGCAATTAAAAACATTGCCCCCGGAAGTACAGGTGCTCCATAAGATATAATGTTTGCTCCAGCTTTCCTTATTCCTGCTGGGGTAACGTCATCGGGATCTACTGACATACCACCTGTAACAATAATCATTTCAACTCCAAGTACCAATAACTCCTCCACTGCATCCTTAATCATATCTACACTATCAGAAACGAAGATTTGCTTTATAACTTCACTTCCTATTTCAGTAATTTTATTTCTAACTACTGGCCCAAATTTATCTGTTATTCTACCTGTATAAACTTCACTGCCAGTTGTAATTATTCCAACTTTCATAATTTTTAATGGTTCTACCCAAATGATAGGTCCTTCTTCTTTACAAACCTTTTCAATTTGCTCAATTTTAACTTTGTCAATAACAAGAGGTATTACTCTCGTTCCAGCAACAACACAATCTTTTTTCACCAAAATATCTGTATGTAATGTAGCAATCATTGCTTCCTCTACTGTATTAATCTTTTCTAATGCAGTATAATTTACCTTTAATAATCCATTACATTTAGCTAATAAACTTACCTTTCCTTCCGAGGGATCAGTAAAAAGAATTTCTTTACCTGCTGCTGCCCGTGCCATCCTTTCTCCAGCTTCATTTTCATGAAGTATTCCTTCTTGAATTTCCCAAACATAAATGTTTCTTTTTCCCATATCTAACAACCGTGGTACATCTTCCTCAGTTATTATGTGACCTTTTTTAAATGCAACTCCTTTAAACTCCCCTGGAACTATTTGAGTTAAATCATGACATAATATCATGCCTACTGCATCTTCAACTAAAACAGACCTCATTTTGATTCCTCCCACTACTAGCAAATTCATTAATCTTAATTATATGCTATTTTTTTTATTAATTTTAAACTAGTATTCTCATTAAAATAAATTGTTTTTTACTTTAACTACTTTATTGTTAAAGTTAATTTAGAATTTTTATTAGTTCGATTTTATTTTATAATTTTTATATTTATTAACCTATAGTAATCTATAAGATAATTTACATGTTTCACAGAAATATAAATTAATTCTTTAATAAAAATGTAACAATCTCTTATTTAAAGGGTTTCATTACATTTTAATTATAACACCACCATTATTTTTTTACTAGTAATCATTACCACTTTATATATATTATGTGCAAACTCAATTTTAAAGAAAGATATTAAAAAAAGGGATTATACGTTTCAATTATAATCTCCTTGAGATTCATTTATTTGAACTGATAAATATACTAATGAGGGTTACAAAAAGCTTGGCCTTAAGGATGCTATTATAATAAAAACTTGTTTTTTACTAAAGATGTAATTTAACTTTCCCACAAGATAATTTATTCCATTTTAAATTTATAGCTCTGTTTTTAAACAAGCTTATTTTTTATATGATATAAATTGATATTAATAGACAAAAAATAAGTAAAGTACTTACAATTTTATAAATTCAATACTATAATATATATAATATATATTATATATTAATTAGGAAGGGTGATAAAAATGGAAGAAACATATAATTCATTTAACTATTGGCAAAACATTGTTACTGAACATAAAACACTTAAAAGTCATATGTTTATGCAAGAAGCACCAACCGAAAAGAGTATTTATTTTCATACACTTATTTTAGGAAAGAAAAATGGAATAGATAATTCATGGTCATACTTTCCAGACGTCAGAAGTTTAATTGGCTATATTCAGTATTCATTTTTACAAGAAGCCTTTTATAAATTGATATACGGACAAGAAAAAGTGATTACTAAAATTCCTGATTTGACAATTTATGAAATTGCTAATGAAGGTGCAAATTTTAAAAAAATAAGTACAAAAGCTTCGAATAATATGATAAATAATTATGAGTTTATAAAGGAACTAAAGGATGTGTCACACTATAAAGTTGAAGATAAATTAAAAGAATTTATTTACGAATTCAACAAAATGTGGTTAGGAAGCGATAAAGGATTTATATATATGAAAATTTTTGATACGCCAGAAGAATTAGGTGAGTTTGTAATTTCATCTGCATTAACAACCAATACAAAAGAGGAACTAGAAAATATATTGGGCATGACAATAAGTGAATGGAGAGATGTTTGCAAATTTTCAACTGAAGATTTAGTTAAAGGTGAAATATTAAAAACAGTTTTGCTAAAAAAATTAGAAAATATATATTAATATGCAAAAAAGAAAACGTTTTTATAAGCACATAACTATCTATTATACTAATCTTTTTTAATTCAGCATGTGTATTTTCATATCATTAAAAAACTAATATCAATTTCACTTATAGAAAAGTGTAAAGCACAGCCAAGATCTTTTCACCAACAAAAACAGCGTGAAACGCAATCAAGAACTTTCAATAAATAAGGATGCCTCAAAATGATTTTTTAATCATCTGAGACATCCTATTAATTTAAGCTTTTACTTATTATTTTTCTCATTTTTAAGCATTCCTATAACTATTTTTTCAGCTGTTATAGGCAATCTCCTAAATTGAATTTTCAACTCCCCTAAATTACTTCAATTAGTACTTCCATAGTTCCACCACATGCCATACCTTCAGATTCAGCCACATCACCAGTCATGTCAACTTGCTGTATATAAAAGCCTTTTTCTCTCATAATTTCTCTTGCCTTTTGCAATACACCGGATTCACTGCATCCCCCGCCTATAGTTCCGATAGTTCTGCCGTCAGGATAAGTCAACATTTTAGCTCCTGCTTTTCTAGGAACTGATCCCTTAGAGGACAATATAGTTATAAGCGCTTTAGAACCCGATGATTTTTTAGATATATTTTCTAATATTTCTGTATCAAACTCCGCAATAGGGTCGCTTTTACCAAACTTACTCATAGAACCCTTATTTTTAAAGCTTATAAGCTGTGCTACTATAGAAATAGCTATTTCATCTGGAGTGATAGCGTATATATCTATACCTATTGGAGCATTAACTAATTCCAGCTTTTCTTTAGAAAATCCCTCCTCTAATAACTCACTTCTCATAGCATTTACTCTGCGCCTAGAACCTATCATTCCAACATAGCTAAGGTCATGATTTAAGACTTGACGTAAAACAATTCCATCATATCTATGGCCTCTTGTTATGATAACTACATAATCAGACCTTTCTAAGTTAATTAAATCAAATGATTTTTCAAAGCTTTCACAAATAACTTTTTCTGCTTCAGGGAATCGCACTGTATTAGCAAAGGAAGGTCTATCATCCGTAACTATAACAGAAAAACCTACTCTTGATGCAAATTCTGATAGAGGTTTCGCTATGTGACCACCACCAAAAACAATTAAACGTGGTTTAGGGATGAACGGTTCAATTACAATAGTCTTATTTTCTTCTATATCAACTGATTCAAGTTTCCCATTGCCTAGGCAACTACATATTTTTTCGTAAATATAATCATTAAGTGAAAGAGACCTTTTTTCTATATCTTCCTTTGTTAAAATAACTTTTCTGACAATAGAACCTTGTCTCGCACTATGCAAATCAAGATAAGTTAACATTACGCATTGATTACATTTGTTAACTTCAATTAATATTTGTTTATATATGTCTTCAAACATTTTTTCACCTTCCACTATAAATATTCTCTTAATAAATTAACGCATTGTACTAAAGAATAATTAACTATCAATGCTTAATTTCCTGTTAGTAATCTATCATTGATAATTGACAATTCATCTCTAGTATCAATATCCATCAGTTCTACTTCATGCATAATAGTAACTCTTTCTAAATCATCAAGGTGTCTTTTTATAATGGATTTTCCACCAACATCACCTTCTAAATTCAATAATTCATTTTTATACTTTTTAGAAAATATAGTTGGATTACCAAAATTGCCTTCATGCTCAACACAAGCCATTCCCTTATTACTTTCTATAAATCTATAAGTTAATGTTTCTATACTCACTAATGATATAAAGGGTTGGTCACATACCATAAACATATATGCATCTGCTTCCATATCACTTTTTATTCCAAGTTTAATGGAATGAGATATTCCTAATTCGCTATTTTGGTTCATAACAACTTGAATAGGTCCTTCTATTAAAGCCGTTTTAATTTCTTCATATTGAGTAACTAAAATTATTTTATTAAAGTTTAGTTTCAAACTTTTTTCTACCACATTCATATACATTTGTTTGCCATTAACCGTAGTTAATAATTTATTACCTTGAAATCTATTACTATTTCCTGCTGCTAGTAAAATTAAATTTATCTTCATTATATTAGTTTTCAATTATACATCCTAATTTATCACCTAGCTAACTACTACTAATACACCATTGATACGTTCAGCTAAGATTCACCTGATTCTTGTATAATTCCTTTCATCTTTTTTTATCTGATGGCTAGCATCCGTAACACTTCCATTTCTTCAAGTGGTAGATTACGGATGCACGTGCCTAAATAAGTTTTTCTAAGCTTCCTATACAGAAAATTATACCCATATTAAGAAAATTTCACCCGAAGCTAAGAATCACTTTATTTAACTTTTCTATATCCAATAGTAGCTGCGCCAATTGCACCTGCATATTGACTTAAAGCATTAGTAAATACTTTTTTATTAAGATAACTTTCAAGGGTTATTCTAAAAGCTTCAGAAGACGCAAGTCCGCCACTAAAGAATATATCCCCTTGTAAATTTAACTTTTGAGCAAAATTAGCTGTTCTCCTGCAAATTGAATGTATTATTCCAAGAGCAATGTCGCCTCTGTCAACATCTTTTGCAAGTAGACTAATAATTTCACTTTCTGCAAAAACAGTACACATACTAGATATGTTTACTGGGGTTCTATCTTTCACAAATTCATCAATGTTAGTAATATCTTCATCTAAAATCCTCATCATAACTTCAACAAATCTACCAGTTCCAGCAGCACATTTATCATTCATAAGAAAATCTACCACATTTAATGAGTTATCTAATAAAATAGCTTTAGAATCCTGTCCACCTATATCTATAACTCCTCTGGTGCTACGGTTTAGGAAAACTGCTCCTTGAGCATGACAAGTTATTTCAGTAACAATTTTATCAGCTTCTTCTAATAAATTTCTACCATATCCTGTAGCTATAGTATATTTTACATCCTCAGAATAAAGTTCATTATAGATTTTATAAATGCTTTCCTTAGGTTTTGCTGCTGTTTTTATAATCATAGTTTTAACAATTGTTTTACCATCAAATAGTACACCCTTTGTAGTTGTTGAACCAGAATCAATTCCCAAAGTATATTTACTCATAATTTACCACCTTATATTCTTTTTCAAATCCATTGTGGATTGCTCACAGGGTACTCTAAAGGGCATAAATTCTGCATTAGCTTAAAGCATCTCTATAAATGCTGCCATCCTAGTATTTAATTGACCAATATCATTTGTAGAAAAGTCAGTTTCAACACTCATATAAGGTTTATTTTTTTCATTATTTACAAATCTTTTAATTGATAAAGTTTCCACGCTATATGTATGGCAAGCTGTTAATATTACATCAACTACAGCATCTACCTTGTATTCATCAATCATTTTATTAAGGAGTTTAATTCTATTAGTATTAGGACTCATGCAAGAACATCCAATAGCTAAATATTTACGAGAAAGAGCATCATAAACATCAGGATTTTCTTCATCTACTAATTCATCAACAGCTTTTGCAACACTACAATTTTCAAAAGCAACTACATATGCACCATTATCTTCGATTGCCTTAATAACTTTTTCAGTAGCACCTCCAATAGGGCAACCAGTAATTAATATACGAGGTTTAGATTCATATTTCTTTTCAGCTTCATATTCAGAATTAATCTTTTCAATTAATTCATCCATTTGCTGTGGAATTTGTTCTTTATCAAAACTAAATGTTGTTCCATTTATAACCTTAAACAAATCCTGCCCTAATATTGCAACTGGCTCTAATTTACCTAATTCATAAAATTTCTTTAGTGCTTTACGTTCATTATTTTTTATTTTAATTGCTTTTCTTATATCATCTTCTGTTATTTTTACATTAAACATATCTTCCAAAGTTGATTTTAATTTAATAATTTCATTTTTCCATAATTCAAGTCCTGCTTCACTTTGAGAATTTGGAAGTTCCATAACATGTACTGGTTTAAACTCCGAAAGATATTCATACATTTTCTTTTTGCCATCACAAGTTGTTTCTCCAACAATTAAATCTGAAAAGAAAAAGAAAGGACATTTATCAGTTTTAGCAAAACCATAACTAGATTTAATTAAAGGGCATAAGTTACGTGGAAGATCTTGCTCAGCATCAGCAATAGTTTCATCTGATGTTGAACACAATGAAACAGTAGCAGCCCCCATAGCTAATGCTATTTCTTGTGGAAAGTAAGTGCAAAATACACCGATTAGAGGTATATTCTTATCTTTAAGTTCTTTAGCTTTAATAAAGGCATTTCTTCTGCCTTCAGCGAATTCTTCAAATATTTCCGGTAATTTTTTTTGTAATTTCATGATAACCTCCACTATTTATCTTATTTATATTTATTAAATCACTAAGGGAAAATGAGTATTAGAATTTTATATTTCGCGCTTCGGTCTTATTTCCTCATTGAAAATTAATCATTGAATTTCTAAGTATAAATAGAATTTAAATTTAGAATATATCTAATTATTTAATTATTATAGGTTTATCACCATTATCAACAACCTGTCCAATAACTCTTGCATATGGTGTGAACATTTCAATTCTTGATAGAAACTCTTTAACATTTCTTTCAGGAATTGAAAGTAGCAATCCACCTGATGTTTGAGGATCTATTAGCACATCTTGTAGCTCCTGTTTAATATTTGAAACTAAAGTGAATTTATCTTTTAAATAATCAAGATTATTGTACATTCCTTCAGGTATAATTCCCATTTTAGCATAGTCTAGTGCTCCATCTATAATAGCTACAGAATCACTAAAAATCTCTATTGTTTTATTACTACCACTTGCCATTTCATAGCTATGACCAATTAAACTAAAACCAGTTATATCAGTGCACGAATTCACATGCAGTCCAGAAGTGCATTCTTTAGCATACTTATTTAATGTAGTCATTATAGATGCAACTTCTTTAATTTTACTTTCAGTTAATAATTCTGCTTTTGCCGCAGTATTCATTATTCCAATGCCTAATGGTTTTGTAAGTATAAGTATATCTCCAGTTTTTGCATTACTATTTGAAAGAATTTCATTTGGATGTGCAAATCCACTTACACAAAGACCATATTTCGGAGTTGGATCTGCGATAGTATGTCCACCAGCAATTACTGCTCCAGCTTCTCTAACTTTATCGTATCCACCAGCAAGTATGTCACGCATAATTGATATATCTAAGCAAGAAGGAAAGCAAAGCAAATTCATAGCTGTTGCAGGATTTCCACCCATTGCATAAATATCACTAAGAGCATTAGCCGCTGCAATTTGACCAAATGTATATGGATCATCTACCATTGGTGGAAAGAAATCTACTGTTTGAATTGCTACTGTATTATCATTAATTTTATATACACAAGCATCATCATTAGTATCAAATCCCACAAGTAAATTTGAATCTTCAAACTTAGGCAAACTACTTAAAACATTATGAAGTACTCCAGGTCCTATTTTGGCAGCACATCCTGAAGTTTTAGTTAAACTAGTAAGTTTTATATTGCTTGACATATAATGCCCCTCCTTGAAATTAATTAACTGTTTAATATATGTTATTACAACATCTTTTCATCAAAATCTTCAGTAACCGAATAAATGCATTCGTCTTTATTTCAGTAGGATATACACATAAGTACAGTTTTCACCTTAGGTATCTATAAAGTGATAACTTTTGATGCTTCTTTCATAGAATTTGTTATATCATACATATTGCTTATTTTACCTACCTTAAGCTTTTCTTCAAGTTCATAAAAATTAAGGCATGCGCCACAGACTAATATTTCAACACCTTTACTTTCTAAATCTTTTAAATGCTCTATTGCCTGCTCATTTAATGTAGGAACTTTTACTCCATCATTCATAAACAAAATTGATTTTGGTAAATCATCGCCTTCTAAAATTGTATAAAAGTACATTTTCATTAGTGACTTTCCAAGTTCTTCATTACCTGCTCCAATAATATCTTTTCCAATAAATACTGACCAGGTACCTAAAACATTTTTCTTTCCTTCTAATTTAGCCATTATTTCATCACATTCTTCGCATTTTTCAGCTTCATTCGCCTTATCTGAATCCTTTGAGAAATAAACTTTAAATACTCCGTTACCTTCTTCTAGAGATGTTATAAACTCTTGGCTATTAGCTAACTTCTGAAGATTTTGTACAGCAATGTTATTATCAACTTCAACTATAAAACTATTATTTCCACCGTCTATTTCTTTCTTTGCCATTATTACAGGCATTGGACAATTCTTACCTTTTGCATCAATTATCTTATTCATTTATTATCCCTCCCTTATCTTCCGCATTCCCCGGTATGGCCTTTTAGAATTTTAACTCCATGTTCCAATTCAGATATAATATAATTTAAACTCTCTCTTACAGCCTTTTCACTTCCTGGCAAATTTATTATTAGTGTATTTTTTCTAATAACAGAAACACCTCGACTAAGCATTGCTCTTTTAGTTATTGCCATTGAATATGCTCTCATTGCCTCTGATATTCCTGGTACTAATCTTTCTCCTATTTCTAGGGTAGCTTCAGGCGTATTATCTCTCTTTGAAAGTCCAGTTCCACCAGTTGTAATTATCAAGTCAACAATATTTTCATCACATAGCCTTTTCATTTCATTACTTAACATTTCTTTTTCATCTGGAAGTATCTTATAAAATTCAACTCTATAATTATTAGATTCCATAATTTCTTTAATTGCAGCTCCGCTTTTATCTTCTCGCATTCCTGCATAACCATTATCACTGGATGTGATTATTCCTATCCTATACATTTCTCATATCCTTTCTACATCAGATAAAATTTCCATATTATCTCCACAAGTTATTTTTCCTCCATTAATTACCCTTGCAAAAACTCCATTTTTAGGCATTATACATTCACCCATTTTTTTATAAATTTCACAATGACTATGACACTCTTTTCCTATTTGAGTCATTTCTAAAATAACCTCATTACACTTTAATTTTGTTCCAATAGGTAAAGTTGTAAATTCAATTCCTTCTACTACAAGATTTTCTCCAAATGCGCCATCTATAACATTCGCACCTTTTTTATTAAATTCATCTATTTTGGCATAAGACAAAAGACTTACTTGCCTATGCCAATTTCCAGCATGTGCATCATTTTCTATCCCAAAATTCTCTATAAAGTTTCCTTCTTGAATATTTGTCTTTTGTGTACCTCGCTTTTCACTTATGCATATTGCAATTACATTTCCCATAATTTTTTCTTCCCTCTTTCTTATTAGCCACCAATCTGTGACATACTTTTTACTTCCAAATTATCACTTTTAGATAACTTGTTAAAACCATGTTTTTCTGGTTTATTTAAAATTCCATTTTTAATTGAAAGAGTTAATTCCTCTTCACTAGTTCCGTTTCTAATTAAAGCTTTTAAATCAATTCCATCACTATAACATAAACATGGTTTCAGAAACCCATCCGAAGTAATTCTAATCCTATTGCAATTTGGGCAAAATTCATTACTCACAGCACTAATCAATCCTATACGCCCTTTAAAATTATCATTTTGGTAATATGTAGCTGGACCATTGTCACTGAAATTCTTTAAATCCTTTTTTTTATTTTCAGCTTGTAAACCTCTACTCCAAATTTTAAATTCTCCAAAAT
The DNA here is from genome assembly GCA_003129525.1 of Clostridium beijerinckii. Lineage (NCBI taxonomy): Bacteria > Bacillati > Bacillota > Clostridia > Eubacteriales > Clostridiaceae > Clostridium > Clostridium beijerinckii. The sequence goes on from CP029329.1 coordinate 428,834, forward strand.
TCTTTTCGATAATTTCTAATATTTCTTTATTTGAAATACTATTAAATAAATTTCCGATTCCGATCGGCATCATTTCGATAAAGCGAACATCTATGTTATTATCTTTAGCTATTGCTGCAATATCATTTATTTCATCATAATTAAAATTTCTTATAGGTACACAATTTATCTTGATTTTTATTCCTAGCTTAATGGACCTTTTTATTCCATCTATAACTTTATCAAATCCATCTCTCCTAGTAATATCTTTGAATTTATTTTTATTTAATGTATCCAAGCTAACATTTATACTATCAATTCCAGATTCTTTTAAATCGCGAACTTTATCAGAAAGAAATATTCCATTTGTAGTTAACGTAACATTCTCAATTAAAGGTATACTCTTAATTGATTTTATCAAATCAGTTACATCTGCTCTAAGAAGTGGTTCTCCACCTGTTATTTTAACTTTTTTTATTCCTAATTTAGAAGCACTAATACAGATTTTAATTATCTCATCAAATGTTAATATTTCATTATTTAATGTACTTGTTATATCTTCTTCTGGAATACAATATTTACATCTTAAGTTGCATTTATCTGTTATAGATATCCTAATATAATCAATATTACGTTCATATAAATCTATCAAATGTATCCCCCCTTTTTACTTTTTCTTAAGTTATTATTCACGTCTATGTTTTGATTTAAATATAAAATTGCTTCTAGAACCCCTCCACCAATAGATCTAGCTTTATCTGAAATTGTAAAGCAATGATTTCTCTCACATCTTGGATCGATATCTCCACTTTTCATTCCTTTAAATACGTTAACATCTTTTTGAAGCATTCCACGTACTATGCCATTTATTTGTGCAAAAATTGGAGTTTCATTAACATAAGCTACAATATCACTTTTTTCTACATAGTCTCCTATTTTAGATTTAGGTAATATTTTCCCATCACTCGTAGCTCTAATTATTCTTTCATTGGTGTATCCTCCAATATCTCCAGGTACTCCAGTATTAGGTATAGCACTTCCATCATATATTGCTTTCCCTAAATAATGTCCTCTTTTTGTTTCAATAACACAATGACAATCAACACCAGCTGTAAATCCTGGTCCAAGAGCAATAACAATTGGCCCATCATTAATGTTTGTTCCTGTATTTTTCTTTGCAATTATCGCATCAACTACTACATCTGGCTTAAGTTCTTTTAAAATTTCTGCTTTTTCATCTACTATTACTGCAATGTGTCCTTGTTTGATAACCTCTATACCTTCTTCTATCCCTGAAACAAGAGTTGCCTTTATCCCTTCTACTTCTACATTATTATCATATACAGCTTGTGAAAATGCTACTGTTCTTCTAACTGTAGTGGGTTCAGAAATATCTGTCATAATTACATCAAATCCACATTTTTTTAATCTATAAGCCACTCCTGTTGCTAAATCTCCAGCACCTTTTATTAATACAATCATTGCTGTTAGCCCCCTTATCCAAAGTTATTATTAGCTTTCTATTATAACTGATCTTTAAATGTTGTTATTATTGTTTCACTTATTCCAAAATTAACTAATTCCTTTGATATATCTTTAGCTCTTTCTACCTCTCTTATATTATCTGCTTTATTTATAATAACTTTATAATGGCATTTTACGTTTTTTCTCTGACCATGAACACTTGATAATATTTTTGCAATATCATGTGGATTAATAATATGTTGTTCATCTGTATCCAAAAACTTTGAAACTAAATTTGATCTATGGCATTTTTCCTTGATGCTTTTTCCTATTGCGTCAATACCACATACACCTACAACTAAATTACTTCCTTCTAATATTACTGGCTCATGCTCAGCCGGTATTTTTAATGGCAATCTTTTTGATCCATCAGCTTCAACCAACAAAAAATCCGCTAATTCTATAAGACGTATAGCCATTTCTTTTGGTAACCCACTTATTTTCTTTAGTCTTCCTTCTTCAATCTCATCAATTATTTTTTTATCTTTCAATTGATTATATTTAAATTCTATATATTTCTCATCACATAACATTCCAACTGTAATCATATTTTCACTATATAATAATTTAATAATATCATCTTCTTTTCCTGTAACCACTACATTATCTTTAGGCATAAACATATGAGTAGTAGTAGTTATAATAACTTTTTTACCTAATCTACTCAATTCACATCCTAATTCATATATTAAACTTGTTTTACCCCCGCCTCCAACAAATGAAATTATCCTTTTTTTATTAGTATCTATTTTTAGTGCTTCTATTAATGATTTTTGTTCCTTTATTTCTGCATTAATACATTCAAAAATCTTCATATTTTCACCTTCATATATTTTATATTTGTATTAAGAACATTTTACTTGAAGCTAAGAATATTTTATATACTTTTTCTCAAGTGCTATAATACAAATAAAAAGATTAAAATTTTACCTTTTAATCCTTTTATTTATATTATATAAAATTTAACAATTATAAACAAATTAAATTCTAATTTAATTTTTCATTATAAAGCCCCATTCAGATGCACCCTTCTAATCTATACTTTATACTGTGAATATATTGCCAACTAAAAATAAAAGGGTATGCTTTTGTGGAATATTACTTTGAAGGTTTTGATGGCTGTGCTTCTAGATTAGAAGCACCCATCAAAATTCCCTTGAAACCAAAACAAAAGCATGCTCCTTATTTCAGTAGATTATCCTCATAAGTACAATTTTCACTTTGGGTATTTATTCTACTGTTGCAATAACTTCTATTTCAATAACTGCATCCATTGGTAATTTAGCTATTTGAACACAACTTCTTGCTGGTGGATTTTCTTTAAAGTATGTTCCATAAACCTCATTTACTGCTGCAAAATCATTTAAGTCCTTTACAAATACAGTTGTTTTAAATACTTTATCCATACTTGTTCCTGCTTCTTCTAATATAGCCTTACAATTTTCTAAGCTTTGTTTAGTTGCTGTCTTTATTTCAGTTTCTAAAACTTTTGTTTCAGGATTTAATGGTAGTTGTCCTGAAGTATATACTAATCCTCCAACTACTAAGCCCTGTGAGTATGGTCCTATTGCTGCAGGTGCATTTGTTGTATTTATTATTTTGTTCATTTAATTTCCTCTTTTCATATTTTATTTTTTATCAAGTTTCACTTATCCAGGAGCGTGCAGCCGTTATCTCCCACTAAAAAAAGTGGGAGTGTTACGGATGCTAGCTATCGGATAAAATTTATTTTTAATGGAGTTCAGTTCTAAACTCCCCATTAAGCTTAAAATAGGTACTTTTACTATTTCTATTTACCTTCTAAATTATTATTTATATTGAATTGTTAACGCATTCTTTGGACATTTAGTCACACATAATCCACAACCAAAACATTTATCAATATCAATTACAAGTTCATCTCCAATTGTAATTGCCTCATATACACAACTTACTTTACATTGTCCACATTTAACACATAAAGCTTGGTCTACTACTGGAGGAATTGCTTCTGTTCTAAATGTTCTATCTGCTGCTTTTTTGTGAGCTAATCCGATTATTTCATTAACATCTTTGTATCCATGGATCTCTAAGAATTCATTTAATTCCTTAGCAATCTTTCCATATACTCCAGGTCCTTTTAATATAGCTTCTGTACAAACTTCTACTGCAGTTGCTCCTGCCATTAACATTTCTGCTGCATCTTTTCCGCAAGTTACTCCACCAACACCGATTATTGGAATATTTACAACTTGTGATGCATCATATATGTTTCTTATTGCAAGTGGTCTTATTGGTGCTCCTGATAGCCATCCATATCCATTCTTACTTCCCATTATTGGATATCCAGTTTCAGTATCAATTGCCATACATGGTCCAAATGAGTTAATCATAACTAATCCATCTGCTCCTGCATCTTCTAAAGCTTTTGCAATTACTTGAATATCAGTATGTGGACTCATTTTCATAAATACTGGACAATCTAAAGCACTTTTAGCTGCTTTCATTGCTTCAACTATTGGTCCAACATCTGTACCAACATAATGAGTTGATAGTTCAACCGCATCTGCATAAGGTTTTATAAGTGGTGCAACTTGTTTAATTTGTTCTGCTGTATATCCCATACTTATAATCATTGGGACTCCAGCTTCCTTAGCTCTCTTATATTCTTTTTCTATCCATTGTTCTTTTGGCAATTCTGACCATAGTTCTGTATTTAAAAATCCTGAATTTGTTCTTGCCATACATGGTCTTGGTACATCTGCTGGATTCACTGAGATTGTCTTAGTAACTAATCCACCCGCTCCAAGCTTCACTGCTTCAAAACAAAGTTCTCCATCTTTTGCTCCAGGACCTGCTGCTGTAAATATAGGGTTTTCAAATTTCATTCCTAAAATATTAACGTTTAAATTTGACATAATAAACACGCTCCCCTTAATTTATTAATTTAATAATTATTCTTACTAAATTACATTTTAAATTCTATCCCATAGTTTTTGACTTACTTTTCTAGCTTCAGCTAATATCTCCTCTTCATTAACACTTATAAGCTTACCGTTTCTAACTAAAACCTTTCCATTTACTATAGTTGTATCTACAGATCTTCCCATCATTCCAAATAAAACATGTGAATTATAGTTACTTTCATTCATTGGAGTCAATGGATTATAATCTACTATTATTACATCTGCGTTGGCTCCCTCTTCGATAATTCCAAATTTCCCTTCGAAATGTCTTTCTGCAATTTTTCTATTGTTTTCAAATAGCATTAAAGGCACTTCTCCCCAAGCTACTGATGGATCTTTTAAATTATGCTTATGAATTATATTGGCAACCTTCATAGACTCAAACATATCTTGAGTATATCCATCTGTTCCAAGTCCAACAGTTACACCTTTATTTATAAGGTCAAGCGCTGGTGATACACCTACTGCATTTCCCATATTTGATTCTGGATTATGTACTACAGATGTGTTTGTCTTTACAATTAATTCTTGCTCATTTTCATCTGCATGCACACAATGAACTGCAATTGTTTTTTTTCCTAATATATTGAAATCATTTAGTCTTTCCACTACTCTTTTACCATGTTTTTTCATACACTCTTCTTCATCAGCCAATCCTTCAGCTACATGTATATGATATCCACAATCTAACTTCTCAGCTTCTTTTACACATTTTCTTAAAGATTCATCAGAAAGTGTAAAGCTTGCATGCATTCCAAACATTCCAGATTTCATGTTGTCTTTCTTTTCTATACAATGCTTTATATAGTCTACATTTTCTTTTATTCCCTCTTCTAAAATTTCTTCTCCATCTCTATCCGAAACTTCATAGCAAAGGGAAGTTCTTATTCCAAGTTCTTCTGCTACTTTTCCAATTGTAAAAAGGCTATTTTTAGCAGCATTGGGACTTGCATGGTGATCAAAAAATGTCGTTACTCCAAACTTTAAGCTATCCATTAGTGTTGTGTAAGCACTATATTTTACATCTTCTAATGTTAATTTTCTATCTAATCTCCACCATAAGTTATTTAGTATATCTAAGAAATCCTTAGACGTAGGTCCATCTAAATTCATTCCTCTTGCAAAAGCGCTATATATATGTCCATGTGTATTTATAAGACCTGGCATTATAACTTTTCCCTTTGCATCTATATATTCTACATCCCCGTATTTATCTAAGATATCACTAGTATTTCCATAATCAATTATCTTACCGTCACTTACAATTAATGCACCATTTTCTATAAAGGGCTTTTCTTTATTTTGAGTTATTAGTCTTCCATTGCCTACAATTTTCATAAAAATCCTCTTACCCCTTTCTAAGTACTATACCTGCTTTCACCTTTTTATATTCTCCATTTTCAACTGCTACTTGACCGTTTATAATCACATATTCAATGCCTTCTGGATATTGAGTTGAATCTTCAAATGTTCCTTTATCTATAACCGTATCCGCGTTAAAAATAACTATATCTGCAAAATATCCTTCTTTAATCAATCCTCTGTCTTTTATATTAATTGCATTTGCTGCTTTACTAGTCATTTTCATAACTGCTTCTTCAAGAGTTAACACATTAAGCTTTCTAACAAATCTTCCAAGTATCCTTGGGAATGAACCATAAGCTCTAGGATGAGGTTTTCCTGAAAGTAATCCGTCAGTACAAACATTTTGTTCTGTTAATTTCATAAACTTTATTATGTGTTTTTCAATTCCATAATAATTAAACATTCCAACTGCATTTTCTTCTTCTAACAAAAGATCAAAAGTTGCATTATATGGATCTTTACCTTTAAGTTCTCCAATTTCAACTAAATTTTTTCCTATAAACTGTTCATTTCTCTTATGTTTTACTGAAGTTACATATATTCCATCTAATCCTGCAAAGTCAATAAAATTATCCCATGCTTCCATATCATTTTGTTCATTATTTTCCATATCAAGAATCATCTTTTTTCTCATTTCAGGAGAAGCTAGTCTTTCCAAAAGTTTATCTGTACCTCCATCATGAGCCCAAGGTGGCAATATTACTCCAAGCATTGTGCTTCCTGTTGCATATGGATATTGGTCAAGTGTAACTTTTATCCCTTTCTTTTTAGCTTCATTAAGCAATACAATTACTTCATCAACGTGCTTCCAATTCTTTTTTCCACATACTTTAAAATGTGAGAAATGAACTCTTACTCCTGATTTTTCACCAATTTCAATTACTTCTTTCATTGAACTTATTATTGAATCTGCTTCACTTCTTTGGTGAATTACAAATACTCCATTAAATTCTGCTACTACCTTACAAAGTTCAACAAGTTCTCTTGTTCCTGAATAAGCACATGGCATGTATATCAATCCAGTAGATAATCCATAAGCTCCTGCTTCCATTTCTCTTCTTGTAACTTCACACATTTTCTTTAATTGTTCTTCATCAGGTTGTACATTATCAAGACCAAGTACTTCCATTCTTACATTTCCATGGGGTACCAAATAAGCTTCATTTAAGCCTACTCCGTTATTTTCCATCATTTTTAAATAATTATCAGTAGTTTCATAATTCCAATTTATTTCGTCTGATTCCCCATCTAATCCAGCCAAGTTTTTCCTCCAGGATGCTACATATTCTTTTGGTAGCGGCGCCATTGATATTCCATCCTGACCTAATACTTCTGTTGTTATACCTTGTCTTATTTTTATTTCATTATATGGATTTTCTAAGATTTTAAGATCACTATGTGAATGAGTATCAATAAAGCCTGGAGCTATTACTAACCCCTCAGCATTTATTATTTTATCTACATTTTCATTATTAATCTCATATGATATTTTATCTATTCTTTCATTGCAGACCAAAACATCTCCTTTGTAACCTTCATTTCCACTACCATCTACTATGAAACCTTTTTTTATTAATATCTTCATCTTTAATCATCCTCTATATATCTATTAAGCCATTTGTTATTTATTATAAACAGACTTTAATATTCCATAATATCCTTCTGCACCAATAAATAATTGTTCTTGTTCTATATATTCATCAATTGTATGAGCTAAATTTTCTTTTGATGGTCCAAAACCAATTGTTCTGATTCCTGCTTCCCCAGCATAATGAGAACCATTTGTACAGAATGAATATTGAGTTATTTCTGGATTAATTCCTGCACTTCTTAATCCTTTAAGAGCTGCCTTAACAAATTCATCGTCTTCTTTATATAACCAAGCTGGAAAGAATCTTTCACCTTCAATTGTTTCACCTGTATAACAAGTTTCTTTTCCTACTGCATATGAAACTTTAGCATTCATTTCTTTATCCACTGCTATTAATTCATCAATAATTTTTTGTATTGGTGCTAAAACTTCTTCTTTAGTTTCTCCAACTAAAAGTCTTCTATCAAATGTAGCTCTACAATAATCTGGAACTACTGATGCTCCTGGATATGGTGAAGATTTAATATCAGTTAAAACTAATATTCCTTTTCCTAGTACTTCATGAACTGGAGTTTCTATATCTTGAATTCGTTCAATTATCTTTGACATTTTATAAACTGCATTTATTCCTTGTTCTGGATTAGCTGAGTGAGCTGGTCTTCCAAAAGTTTCAATAACAATTTCTGCTCTTCCTCTTTGACCAATCTTTAAATTTAATTCAGAAGATTCACCAATAACAACATAATCAGGCTTTATAGCTTCACTTATTTTTCTTGCTGATACGCCTTCAAAAATTTCTTCATGAACTACACCTACAACAAAAATATCGCCTTCAAAATCTCTCTTAGTATCTTCTGCAAAATAAGCTGCGGCTAATATCATAGCTGAAGTTTGACCCTTCATATCGGAAGTTCCTCTTCCATAGATTTTTCCATCAACTATTTCGCCTCCAAAAGGTGCATGCGTCCATTTTGAATCATCTGGTACTGGTACTGTATCTATATGTCCATCGAAAAGTATTCTCTTTCCAGGTTTGTTTCCTTTAATATGACCAATTATATTACCATAAGCGTCTATGGAGCATTCGTCATATCCTAATTCTTTAAATTTTCCTTTTATTACGTCTACAACTTTAGATTCATCACCTGAAACTGATTGATTTCTTACTAATTCTTGGCATAACTCAGTTAAACTTTCTTTTCTTTTATTAGTTAGCATATAGATCTCCTTTCATTCTAAATACTTATTTTTTATCCAACATCAGCAAAACTTTTATTTATTAAAATGTAATTTAATATTCACCATTCCAAACTATTTGTCTGTACTTTTCTGGATCTGTATCACCTTCTGTACTAAATAAAAGTACTCTTGAATTTTCATCTAATCCTAAAGCTTGTTTTAAATCCTTATAATCATCATTAGTCATAATTTCATATAATAAACCAGTTGTTACTGCTCCTGACTCGCCTGAAATTATACCTTTATCTCCCTTTAATGGATTTCCAAGAACTCTCATTCCTTTAGCAGCTACCCAGTCTGGAGCTGAAACAAATGCTTTTGCATAATTCTTTAATACTTCAAAACCAATTGTATTAACTTCTCCACATGCAAGTCCAGCCATTATTGTTTGCATCTCTCCACCAACAACTCTCGCTTTACCATCATCTGCTATTGCTGATTTATAGTAACAATCTGCAAGATTTGATTCTACTACTACAGTAGTTGGACAATTTTCTGGATACATTGAAGCAAAGAAACCTTGAATAGCACCTGCTAAAGAACCAACACCTGCTTGTACAAATATATGAGTAGGTCTTTCAACATCAAATTCTTTTAATTGTTCACTTGCTTCTAATGCCATCGTTCCATAGCCTTGCATTATCCATGCTGGTATTTTTTCATAGCCTTCCCATGCAGTATCTTGAACCATTAACCCATTATGTTCTTCTGCATATTTATTTGCAAGTCTTACTGCATCATCATAATTTAACTCTGTAATGCTAGCTTCTGCACCTTCAGCCTTTATGTTGTTTAATCTCATAAGTGAAGAGCCCTTTGGCATGTAAACTACCGATTTTTGTTTTAATCTATTAGCTGTCCATGCAACTCCTCTTCCATGATTACCATCTGTTGCTGTTACAAAAGTTATATCTCCTAGTCTTTCTTTAACTTCCTTTGAAGTTAATTTTTCATATGGTAAATCTTTTATATCTTCACCTAATTTATCTGCTAAGTATCTTCCCATTGCAAATGAGCCACCTAATACTTTAAATGCATTTAATCCAAATCTATAAGATTCATCCTTTACGTATATTCCACCTAATCCAATCTTTTTAGATAACTCTTTTAAATCTACTAATGGTGTTTTATCATATTCTAAAAAACTTTCATGAAAATTCTTTGCTTTTGAAACTTCTTCTTTATTAAGAAATTTTATACTTCCTTCTTTATCATTTTTAGGTAATGTATTTTCTTTCCATAATATTTTTTCCATTATATTTTCTCCTTTTTATTTAATTCTTATTTAATTTTTATCTTACTTATAATTTGTTTTGTCTTACTGATATTTATAGCAATTCCAATGCCAACTCTTTCTAATTTTCCTATGTCATATGAACAAGTTTTCTTGGTTTCCTTAGTTTTTATATAGGTTTATCCTCGTTTTATACCTATATATGTAAATTGCTCTTATTTTCTTACATTTAATTTATCAAAGTGATAATTAATTATCATTTTGATAAATTAAGTATGCATCTTGTTAAACGATAATATTTTATATAGAAAAGAGTATTAATTATCATTTTGATAATTAATACTCTTTCCTTTTTGATTTATTTTCTTATATTAATGTAGCAATTACATATTAAATAATCTCATTTAATTATAGCTATAATAACATATTTCACTATTAAATTTATAATACTTCCATCAATATTTAGGTATACTACTTTTTAAAGTAATACTCTTAATCCTCACTACTATTTAAATAGCTGTAAAGTGAATATTTTGAAATATCATAAAACTTTGAAATTTTATCTCCCGATCTTTTAATTAAAAGTGCACCTTTGCTCTCTAAATATTTAATTGCTTTCATTTTATCTTCTTTAGTCATAACTGCAACAGGTTTTCCAATTAATTGATATGATTCCTCAATTAAATCTTTGAGAAGTTGATTAACATCAGTTGGAATTGCAATATCATCATCACCATAATCATTGTTTTTTGTTTCCTTTATGGAAACAAAGTCTTTCATAATCTTATTAGATACAATTAGCTGTGTAATATCATAATTAATACAAAGAAGTGCTTTAGCTTCACCGTTTTCATCTGGTATGCATATAGTCGTAGATTTTAAAATACGTCCATCATTTGTACGAGTACTATAACTATAGTGGTCTTTATGCTGAAGATTGGAATGAATTGTTTCCATTGCAATTCGCGATGCAACATCCCCAACCTTACGTCCTGTAACATGACCATTTTCAATTGCTATAATGCTGTGTTCATATCCTGCTTTTAAATCATGAATTGCGACTTCACAATTTGGTCCAAACTCTTCCGCAATTCCTTTAATAAGCCTTTTAAAAAAATCCAAATCATCATATACACTCATGCTCAAATCTCCTTTATCATCCTATATTTACATTATCATATAAATAAGTCTCTGTAAATAATTCAAAGCATAGCAACCAAGCCTTATTGGTCGCTATGCTTAGTATATTTAATAACAATTAACTATTATTCTATTACTTTTCTTCTAATAAATTTTCCATCACCTTTTTTTCCAAAAAACTCATTGTTTTTATAAGCTACTTTACCATTCTGTATTACAGTATTAATATCGCCCTTTAACTTCATGCCTTCAAAACATGTGTAATCTACTGCTCCATGAAGCATACTTCTTGTAAGAGTATATTCAGAATTTGGATTAATAATAGTAATATCAGCATCGGCTCCAGGAATTAAAGATCCTTTTTGAGGATAAAGCCCATAAATTCTAGCAGGTTTTGTACATAAAAGTTCTACAAAACGATTAATTGAAATTTTCTTTTTCATAACACCTTCAGAGAAAATCACCATTACTCGTTCAGCAACTCCAGGAGCCCCATTAGGGCATTTTGTAAAATCATTAATTCCTTTTTCCTTATCTCCTTTTAGTTTGAACGAACAGTGATCAGTAGCAATTACATCAATTGCACCATCTTGTACTCCTTTCCAAAGAGCATCAACATCATTCTTGTGGCGTAAAGGCGGAGACATTACATATTTTAATCCATTATTATCTGGCTCAAGGTATTTTTCTGCTGTCATCGTTAGGTACTGAGTGCAAGTTTCAGAAAAAATATTCTTTTGACCCTGTGCTCTTGCTTTTCTTATCTCATCCAATCCTTTTTCAGTAGAAGTATGGACAATATAAATTGGAGCATCTCCTGCCAATGCTGCAATATGTAGCACTCTGCTAATTGCCTCTGCTTCACAGTGGTCTGGTCGTGATTTTGCATGGTATATTGCCTCTAAGCAACCATTTGAAACATAATTTTCTCTAAGATCATTTATAACATCATTATTTTCAGCATGTACAGCAATAATTACTCCCAATTCTTTAGCCTTTTTTAATACTTTTAAAATTGAAGCATCATCCAGTTTAAAATCATATGTCATATAAATCTTAAAACTAGAAATTCCTTCTTTAACCAGAGACTCCATCTCAGATAAGACCTCATCATTTACATGCTGTATTACTCCATGAAAACCATAATCAATTACTGCTTTTCCATTAGCCAATTCATGATATTCATCAATTTGGTGACGAAGTGCACAATTTTTAGGTCCAAAGGCTACATGGTCAATAATACTTGTAGTTCCACCACAAACCGCTGCAACAGTTCCAGTATAAAAATCATCTATTGAACGATTGCTTCCAGATTGTAAATCCATATGAGTATGCACATCCACAGCTCCAGGAATTACATACATTCCAGAAGCATCAATAATTTCTGCATTGTCATTAAACAAATTTGTTCCAATACAAGATATTTTATTATTTTCTATCATAATATCTGAAAAATAGCTTTCTGATTCAGTTACAATCGTTCCATTTTTTATAATAATCATCACAATCACCTCTTTAACTTTATTATGACTTATTTCTGATTGTATTGATATAACTAAAATAATTGAAAACTAAGCCTGTAGACGTTTTACATGACGATCTACAGGCTTGTTAAATATATCAAGTGAAACTTGATTCAGGTGGGGTTCGATCCCCATCTGAATCTTAGTTGAACTTATCCAGGAGCGTGCAGCCGTTATCTCCCACTTAAAGAAGTGGGAGTGTTACGGATGCTAGCTATCGGATAAAACTTTTAACTTAATAGTACTTCACTATAATTATTTAAATTATTTCTTATTGCGTAGCTCAATATATAATTTACATTTTAAAGTGTGTACCTGTTTTACCTAGAATTCCATCATTTACTTTTCCCAAAAGCGTAATAAGTGCAGTCTTTCCTTCTCCTGAAGAGACAAATTGTAAAGCTGCTTGTACTTTTGGTAACATAGATCCTGGTGCAAATTGGCCTTCTTCAATATACTTATTAGCTTCTTCCATTGTAAGTGAATCCAACCATTTAACATCTGGTTTTCCAAAGTTAACAGCAACTTTTTCCACTGCTGTTAAAATAATTAAATAATCTGCACCGATTTCTTCAGCTAACAACGCTGCTTCAAAGTCCTTATCAATTACTGCCGGTACACCTTTTAAATGATTATGCTCTACTTCTATAACAGGAATTCCGCCACCGCCACCTGCGATAACTATTTCTCCAGCTGACATTAATTCTAAAATAGTTTCTTTTTCAATTATGTCAATTGGCTTTGGAGACGATACTACTTGTCTATATCCTCTACCAGAGTCTTCTATCATTACTAATCCAGTCTTTTCTAATTTTTCAGCTTCCTCTTTGCTATAAAAACGTCCAATTGGCTTTGTAGGATTTAAAAATGCGCTGTCATTAGGATCAACAAGAGTTTGAGTAATAAGAGTTACTACAGGAATCTTTAAATTACGTGATAAAACTTCTTCTCTAATCGCATTTTGTAAATCATATCCAATGTATGCTTGACTCATCGCAACACACATTGTTAATGGCATTTCATTCATTTCTGAATTTATCATTCCTACTTGTGGTCCATTACCATGAGTTACAACCACTTGATTTCCACTTTCAATTAAATCTACAATGCTTTTAGCAGTAAATTTTACAGATTCCATCTGTTCGTCTAATGTTTTTCCTAGTGCATTTCCACCTAGTGCTATTACAATCTTGCTCATCACACATGCCTCCAATTCTCTTTAGTCATATTCAAAAAAATAGCAAGTAATTATGTTAACATAGTCTACTATGAGGCAAACATACTTCCTTGTCTCATTGGAAATATACATCACATAATAAACTTGCTATTTTCTTTATATGCCTTATCTAAATATTAACCGTTAAATCTTGTATCATCACTTTGAGCCATTTTTTCTAAGACTTCTGCTGGATTCTTTACTTTTGCAAGAAGAATCATTGCTGCTATAACATATGGCTTGTAGCTTGCTTCTTTATAAAGAGGAACTCTGTAACGATCAAATACAGAAGCTTCAACTTCACCCTTTTCACAAGATAAACCACTAATATCAGCTGGTAAGCAATGTAAGTAAAGTGCCTTTCCATCTTTAGTTGTTTTCATTAATTCTTCTGTACATTCCCAATCTGTATGTTCTGCATTTTGAGCAAGAAGCTTTTTCTCTAATTCTTTAATTCCTTCAGAATCGCCTTCTGCATAAAGATCAGTACGTTCCTTCATTGCTGCAAAAGGAGCCCAACTCTTTGGATATACTATATCTGCATCTTTAAATGCTTCTGCCATATTATTAGTTTTAGTGAATGTTCCACCAGATTCCTTAGCATTATCACGAGCTACATTTTCAACTTCTTCCATTACTTCATAGCCTTCTGGGTGTGCTAAGCAAACATCCATACCAAAACGTGTCATTAATCCTATAATACCTTGTGGTACAGATAATGGTTTACCGTAAGATGGTGAATAAGCCCAAGACATAGCTATTTTTTTACCCTTTAAATTTTCAACACCACCAAACTCGTGGATGATATGTAGCATGTCTGCCATAGCTTGAGTTGGATGATCAATATCACATTGTAAATTTACTAATGTTGGTTTTTGTTCAAGAACTCCATCTTCATATCCTTCCTTTACTGAATTAGCAACTGTATGCATATATTGGTTTCCCTTTCCAATATACATATCATCACGAATTCCGATAACATCAGCCATAAATGAAATCATGTTAGCTGTTTCTCTTACAGTTTCACCATGAGCAACTTGGCTTTTACCTTCATCTAAATCTTGTACTTCAAGACCTAAAAGATTACATGCACTAGCATAAGAAAAACGAGTACGTGTTGAATTATCACGGAATAATGAAATTCCAAGTCCACTATCAAACAATCTTGTTGACTTATTGTTTTTACGTAATTCTCTTAAAGCATCTGCTACTGCATAAACTGCTTTTAATTCATCTGTAGTCTTTTCCCAAGTAAGGAAAAAGTCATTTTCATACATTTCATCAATCTTTAAGTTCTTTAATTCATTTACATATTTATTAACAATATTCATAATTTTAATATCTCCTTTAATTTTAATTTATTTATTTATTTATTTATTATTATTTATTTTCAGTATATAAAGTTGGAACAGCCGCATAAACTGCTGCACATGTTACTAAATCCTCTTTCCATGTCTTTTCATTTGGAGCATGTGCTTGAGCTTCTGCGCCAGGTCCAAATCCTATTACAGGAATTCCGTTACGTCCCATTATTGAAACACCATTTGTTGAGAATGTCCATTTGTCAGTAAGCGGACGAGCTTTTCTCATTGCTTCATTTTCAGCAACACCGATTCTTGTTGTGCCATAAAGACCTTTGTATGCTTCTTCCAATGCTTTTGTTACAGTATGATCTTCTGGAATTACCCAAGTTGGGAAGTAGCATTCAATTGGATATACTAAACCAGTGTAGCTTGGTCTATCATAGTTGTACATACTTACTGTTGCATTGTATTTTTTAACAGCTGGAAGTTGACGAATTTCTTCTAAACAGCTTTCCCAAGTTTCACCTGATGTCATACGACGGTCTAATGAAATTGAGCATGAGTCAGCAACTGCACAACGACTTGGTGAAGTATAGAATACTTGTGAAGTTGTAACAGTACCTCTTCCTAAGAAGTTAGCCTCTTTAAATTCTGGGTTGTGTTTTTCATCTAACATTTTTACTAAGCCTTTGATTTCTTTATTTTCATCTGCGTCATTTTCATTAAGGTCACGAATATTCATTAATATTTCAGCCATTTTGTAAATTGCGTTGTCTCCTCTTTCTGGAGCTGAACCGTGACATGAAACTCCTTGAACATCAACACGGATTTCCATACGACCTCTTTGTCCTCTGTAGATACCGCCATCTGTTGGCTCTGTAGAAACTACAAATTCAGGTCTGATTTTACCTTCTTTAATTATATATTCCCAACAAAGTCCATCACAATCTTCTTCTTGAACTGAACCAACAACTAATGCTGTGTATTTTTCATTTAAAAGACCTAAATCTTTCATTATTTTTGCACCATAAACAGATGAAACAATTCCGCCTAATTGATCAGAAGTACCACGTCCACCTATTTCAGTTTCTGTCTCATATCCTTCATATGGATCAAAGTTCCAGTTATCTCTGTTTCCTATACCAACTGTGTCAATATGAGCATCGAAACCTATTAAAGTTTCTCCTGTACCCATGTATCCTAGAATATTACCCATTGGATCTATTTCTACTTTATCGAATCCAACTTTTTTCATTTCTTCTTCTATTCTTTTTACAACGCCTTCTTCTTCTGCACTTTCGCCAGGTATTGCAACTAAATCACGAAGAAATTTTGTCATATCCTCTTTATAGTTTTCAGATTTTGATTTGATTTGTTCAAAATTCATATTCTCTTCCCCCATCTTAATTAATATTTTATTTAATATCTTATTGATAATTAAAATAAATGTTTGTCCATTTTTATAATAATAATTTAGTCGCTTATACAATCCATTTCTCAAATAATATTACTTAATTAATATATTGTATATTTTTCAACTACCTTTTTACCTAAAAAAAATTTTTTATACCTAATTTATTTTTATGTTATTATAATACACCTTTTAATTCAATTTGTAAACATATTCAGATTAATTTTTCATAATATTTTTTTAAATTAATAAGATTATAAAAGATACATTTTCTGTTGCTCCGTGATAATTTTTTACTTTAACTTTCCCAATCACTCTTTGTATTTTCTATTCCAAAGTCAATTCTTATTCCACTTTCTTAGGAGCAGGTTTTTGCTTACGGTAATAAGTATTATCTAAAGGATACTTATATCTAAATATACCATCCTTCTTATAATATGCATTTTGACATGCTGGAGCACCCATAACACATACAATTTCACCAATGCCCTTAGCACCAAATGCAATACTATCAATATCATTTTTTTCAATTAAATGTACTTCAACAGGTGGCATTTGAGATGCTTTGAAAACACCTAATGTACCTAGTTTTGCTTGAGGAATTCCATCTTTTAGTGGAAAATCTTCAGTTAGACCATATCCAAGGCCCATAGCTACTCCACCTTCAACTTGACCCGTAGCCGAAAGAGGATTTATTATTCTACCAATATCATGAGCTGCAACGACCTTTTCTAGTTTTCCTTCATTATCAATAATAACAAGTTGTGTTGCATATCCATAAGCAATATGGCTAACTGGATTCTTTTTAGGAGACCCAATTGGATCCGTTTTGAAATCAAATTCCCCAATATATTCCTTATCTTCTAACTCTTCCAATGTATATCCACAGTCCAAATCAGATTTTAATTTTAATGATGCTTGATGTGCTGCTTCTCCGGCAAATACAGTTTGACGAGATGCTGTTGTAGTACCTGAGTCAGGCGTATATTTAGTATCAGGATGTTCTACCACAATTTGATTTGGCGTTAATTCTGTAGTTTCACATACCATTTGCAATAGTACTGTTTGCACTCCTTGTCCTATTGCACCCGCAGAAGATCTGGCATGAACTTTACCATCGATTATTTTTAAATTGCAACGTCCTGTATCCGGAACAGCTACTCCGACACCTGCATTCTTCATTGCAGAAGCAATTCCCACATGATAATTTGGATCTGCCTCATATTTTTCAAAATCTTCTTTTACAGCTTCGAGAGTTTCTACCATAGCAGTTCCTTCGTCTGCTAACTGTCCATTTGGTAGTGATTGTCCTGGTCTAATAGCATTACGATAACGAAATTCCCATCCAGAAAGTCCGGCTTTTTCTGCTAACTGATTGATAAGACATTCTACAACTGCACAAGATTGTGTTACTCCGAAACCACGGAATGCACCAGCAGGTGGATTGTTTGTATAATAAGCATTTCCTTCAATATCCACATTTTGATAATTATAAGGACCACCAGCATGAGTACATGCTCTTTGAAGTACAGGACCACCAAGTGATGCATAAGCACCTGTATCAGAAGTAAGTCTTGCTTTCATTCCTTGCAAAATACCATTTTCATCACAACCGATTTTACAATAAATATCCATTGCATGACGTTTTGGATGGTAGTTTATACTTTCTTGGCGACTAAAAGATACTTTTACAGGTCTTTTTGTAAGATATGCGCAAAGTGCCGCTTGATGCTGAACACTCATATCTTCTTTACCACCGAATCCTCCGCCAACAGAGGCGCTTTGTATTCTTACTTTTTCTAATGGAAGTCCTAAATAATTACTAAGTTCATGGCGTTCATCATAAATACCTTGTGATCCCGTAATAACCTTTACACCATCTCCATCAGGCAAGCCAACTGCAGTTTCAGGTTCCATAAATGCATGCTCGGTTGGTGGAACATGAAAAGTACCTTCCACTACAAATTTAGAATTTGCAATTGCCGTTTCCGCATCTCCTCGTTTCACTTCTTCATGATCAAATACATTATTTTCTGGAACTCTGAATTTTCCAAATTGCATGAAACCTTCACCATGCACTTGATGTGCACCTGGTGCAGCTGCATCCTCTGCAGTACGAAGTGGTTCCAATTCTTCATATACTACTTCAACAGCCTTTACAGCTGCTACTGCTTGTTCTCTTGTTTCAGCAACAACCATTGCAATAGTATCTCCACAACATTTTGTTTGTTCTCCTACATCAATCATTCCTGGCCAATCTTGAGCTAAATGACCAATATATCTTTTCCCTGGAATGTCCTTTGCAGTATATATAGCAATAACACCTGGAATTTTAAGAGCCTCGCTTATATCAATAGATAATATTTTTGCACGAGCATACTTACTAAATACATTCTTTCCATAAAGCATGCCATCAAAACTATAATCATCTGCATACTTTGCTATTCCTAGGGTTTTTTCACGGGCATCAACACGGCAAGTTTGTTCCCCAACCTTTCCTGTTTGTTTTAATTCAGGTATTTCTAAGTTTTCTCTTAACATCTTTGCTGCCAAAAGAATTCCCTCTTCAATCTTGGCATATCCAGTACAACGACAAATGTTAGTACGAATTGCTTGCTTTACGTCTTCCCTAGTAGGATTTGGATTTTGATCAATTAAGCATTTACCAGATATAACCATGCCTGGAATACAAAATCCGCATTGTACAGCTCCTGCAGTAGCAAAAGCATATACTAATACATCTCTTTCTCTGTCTGTAAATCCTTCTATGGTTTCTATCTTTTTCCCTCCCAATTTAGAAAGTTTTTGTATACAAGCACGAGTTGTCTTTCCATCAATAATAACAGTGCAAGTTCCACAAGCACCCTCTTTACAACCATTTTTTACTGATGTTATCTTAAGCTTTTCACGCAGAAAGTCCATCAATGCCATATCTGTTTCGGATTGATAGTCTTTACCATTTACATTTACTTTAAACATTTGAAATTCCTCTCTCTCTTAAAATTTAATCACCTATATAAGTTAGTTTTCTTTGATGAATATTTTTCATCAGGCAATGAGATGAATTGCTCTTATATCGGGCCTATTAGGTCAGTTTCCAGATGAACAGAAATCCAAGATCTATGATTTTGTGTGAATCGCTTACTCAGTAAGCCTAGCGAGTCGAGCTTCATTTATGCTGGAAAATAGTCTAGCAAATGGACTTGTTATTTTTTTGATTATGCCTTATACTATAAAATCCATAACTCAAAATTAATTTAATTATCATTATTCTTATTAGTCTCTTCTATCATTCCACAAATTCTTTACCATGCTTTAGGAAGTAATAACTGGAAGCTTATGTTTGCTATAATCTTACTTATATTCATAGCAATTGCAATGCCAACTTTTTCTAATCTTTTCTATGTCATATAAGCAAATTTTCTTAGTTTTATTGGTTTTTATATAGATTTGTGCACATTCTATGCCTATATATGTAGGTTATTCTTATTATTAAATATATTTTTATCAAAATGATAATCAATTATCATTTTGATAAAAATAAGTATATAACTTGTTAAACGATATCATATTCTATAAAAAAGCAGTATGAATTATCATTTTGATAATTCATACTGCTTTTATTTTTAGTCAAACCTTCTATATCTTTACATTTTCATTTTATTATTACCATATCAGTATTAATATTATTTTTGATTTTCTCCATTTATTAATTTCCCACTATAAGTTACGATATTATACTTCTATTCAAAAGGAAGTAAAATATATCTTAGAATAAACAATAAAGCAAGTACATATACAATTGGACTAATTTCCTTTTGCCTACCTGTAGCTATTTTTACTATTGGATAGAAAATCATAGCAGCTGCAATTCCATTAGCTATACTATAAGTAAAAGGCATTAATGCTATACAAAAGAATGATGGAAGTCCTTCTGTAAAATCGTCAAAATCTATTTTTACAATTGCTGACATCATCAAAACACCTACTATTACAAGTGCTGGTGCTGTAGCTTGTCCAGGAACTATTCCAACAATACCTGAAAAAAACATTGATAGAATAAATAATATACCTACTGTTACTGAAGTAAGTCCAGTTCTTCCTCCTTCAGAAACACCAGATGTAGATTCAACATATGTGCAAACCGTACTTGTACCTAAGACTGAACCTGCTGTTGTTGCTACTGCATCACATAAAAGTGCTTTTCTCATTCTTATAACCCTACCATCTTTATCAAGCATTCCTGCTTTTGTTGCAGTTCCAACAAGTGTTCCGATAGTATCAAAA
The DNA here is from genome assembly GCA_003129525.1 of Clostridium beijerinckii. NCBI lineage: Bacteria > Bacillati > Bacillota > Clostridia > Eubacteriales > Clostridiaceae > Clostridium > Clostridium beijerinckii. Next base: position 449,592 of record CP029329.1, read on the forward strand.
AGATCAACTAAGCAAATAGTTATAACAACCATAATAACACTAAGAATTGCACCTCCTATTGAAGTACCTCCTTTTGAAAATAGACCAGCAAAATCAAATGCTGCAAAAGTAGGAGCAATTGATGGTGGTGCACTGAAAACATGTAAATTTTCAAGAGATGTAATTTTGAGTGGAATTCCTATTATTGTGGTTGAAATTATTCCAATAAGAATTGAACCCTTAATACCTCTAGCCATCAAGATAGCAGTTATTGTAATTCCTATTATAGTTAGTAATGTTCCTGGGTTTGCAAAATTCCCAAATCCAACTAGTGTTGCTTGATTTGCAACTATTACGCCACCAGATTTCAATCCAATAAGCGCTATATATAGTCCAATACCTCCAGAAATTGCGTATTTTAGATTTTGAGGTATTGCATCAACTATCTTTTCTCGTATGGAAGTTACTGTAATGATTATAAATAATATTCCTGATAGTAATACGCATGATAGAGCTTGATTCCATGTAAATCCTAATGTTAAACATACTGTATACGTGAAAAATGCATTAAGACCCATCCCTGGAGCTTGAGCAAAAGGGAGATTGGCATAAAGCCCCATTATTAATGTACCAATAGCTGCTGCTAAACAAGTAGCGACGAAAACAGATGATACTATTGGATCTGTACCTACACTAAGTTGTGCAGCTGCATCACCTATTGCATTGGCTGAATTCATACCAGATAATTTTAATATATTGGGATTAACAAATATAATGTACGCCATTGTAACAAAAGTAGTGATTCCAGCAAGTATTTCTGTCTTTACATTTGAGTTATTTTCTTTCAATTGAAAATATGATTCCAAAAATGAAGATTTTTGTTTGTTTGCATTGGTTTTCATAAAATATCCTCCTCAAAGTTTTGATTTTAATATTGTTTCGGTTCTTCTATTTTTTTACCAGCTACATATCTTTCTTTAATATTTCTGTCATCACCAGTGTAAATAAATTTTTGTAATCTTTCTTCAATTGATAATGGTTTGAAGATTGATAAGCTGCTATCATCAATAATTAGGGCGTCAAACTCATATCCTTCTTCAAAACTTCCCACTTTACCAAAAAATTTACCCCCCCCTTTGTTGCCAAGTAAAATAATTCTGCTGTTGTTAAAGGCTTATCTGTCTTATTGCTTTCCAACCATTTTAGCCTTGATACTTGGGCACTGCTTACAATTGCATTAATCATTGATAAACTGTGTCCACCTGATACATCGGTTGCCATTCCTATGTTTAAACCTTTTTTTAACAATTTTCGAATAGGTGAAATGCCGCTTGATAAATTGCTATTTGAATTTGGACAATGTGCAACAAAAACTTTTTTTCTCATCATGAGTTCAATTTCATCTTCCTCTAACAAAACACAATGGGCCATTATAGTAGGAAGATCTCCAAATAACCCTGCATCATCATAGACACTTGCATAGTTTTTAGATTTAGGATGTAATTCTTTTACGAAATTAATTTCACTCGAGTTTTCACTTAAATGAGATTGCACTGGGGCATTATATTTTTTTGCTAATTCTCCAAGGCTTTTTAAAAGCTCAAAGCTACAGGTTGGAACAAATCTTGGTGTAATAATAGGTTTCACCAGTTCATATTTATCACTATATTCTTCTAATATTTCTTTAGTATCTTCAATAGATGCCTCCATAGTTTCTAATAAATATTCCGGTGCATTTCTATTCATATTAACTTTTCCTACATATGCACCTAATCCGGCTTCTGCAAATAAATCCATTAATAATTTTGTTGTATTCTTATGAATTGTAGCAAAAACACAGGCTCTAGTAGTCCCATACTTCCACAAATTTCTTATAAAAGATGAGTATACTTTTTTTGCATAGACGGTATCAGAATATTTTTCTTCTTCTGGGAAAGTATATGACTCTAACCATGGCATAAGTTCTTTATCTAGCCCTAGACCTAAATTAGGAAACTGCGGTGCATGTGAATGAATGTCAACAAATCCTGGTATTATAAGTGCATGTCCGTAATTTAGCATCTTTAGTTTATTGAATTTTGCAGGTAACTCTTTATAAACACCTTTAATAAGTTTACCCTCAACAACAATATATCCATTTTCAAATGTTTCATATTTACCTAGCTCTTTAGTAAAAATAATATTGCCTTTAACAATATACTCATCTTGCATTACAAGACCTCCTTTTAACCCCAGTTATAAATTGCATTTTTAACTTGTAAAAAAATCAACCTTTCTCATTAATGATGCAACTAAGGTACCTTTATTTTATCTATTTCTAAACTGTTTGCATTTTTTTGTTTTCATTCCTTTTTTTCATACTCATACTCATGGCTCTGTGCTAGTATTGTCAAGTTTGCGCCCCCATTTAAGTAATTTCGGAAACTCTTGTCCCCTAATATATCTATATTCTGGATGGACGGTTTTTATTTCCCCAATCAAACTAGTCTTATATCCAAAGATATTTTTAAATGTTTTCCCTTTATATTGTTTTAGGAAATATATTTTTTCCATTATATTACCTGAGTTTTGATTAACTTTTGCTACACTCATATATTCATAGCAATTTTCATTCCAATTTCTTCAAATTTTATCCATACTATATAGATAAATTTCTGCAGTTTCATTGATTTCCATATAGATTTATTCAAGTTCTATACCTAATCTTATAAGTTAATCTTATTATTATACACTCATTTTATCAAAATGATAATTAATTATCATTTTGATAAAATGAGTGTATGGCTTATTAATCGATAATATTTTCCTTGAAAAAAGAGTATAAATTATCAAAATGATAATCCATACTCTTTTTTATTTCTCATCGAGTTTTCTATATAATGTAGCGATTCCAATTCCTAACTTTTTTGCAGCTTCTTTTTTACCTAAAGTATCTCTTCCACATAAATCTAATATCTTCTCTATATATGCCATTTCTATATCTTTAAGTTTCTTTATTTCTTTATTTTCATTAATTTGATCATCTATTTTTACGTACTCATTTTTACTATAATTAGCTATTGCTTTAGGTAACATATTCATGTTTATAATACCATTTTCATGACTTATACTAACCATAAATTCTACTAAATTTTCTAGTTCTCTTACATTACCTCTCCAAGGATACTCTTTAAGCTTATTAATAACATCTTCATTTACTGTATGAATATACTTATTAAATATCTTATTATATTTATTTATAAGCTCATTCATTATTAATTCTATATCCCCTTCTCTGTCTTTAAGAGGAGGTATTTCAAATGGTATTACATTTAACCTATAATATAAATCTTCTCTAAATTTTCCTTCTTCAACTAATTTTTTTAAGTCCTTATTAGTAGCTGCAATAACTCTAATATCTAAATTAATTAATTGATTAGAACCTATTTTTACTAAAGTTCTTTCTTGTAGAACTCTAAGTAATTTTACTTGAAGATATATTGGCATGTCCCCAATTTCATCTAAAAATATAACACCTTTATTAGCTAGTTCAAATTTTCCTATCCTTCCACTTGTACTTGCTCCAGAAAATGCACCTTTAACATATCCAAACAATTCACTTTCTAATAAACTTTCAGGTATAGCACCACAATTTATCGCTATAAATGGCTTATCTCTTGTATTTCCTTCTGCATGTATAGCTCTTGCAACTAATTCCTTCCCTGTTCCACTCTCTCCTGTTATTAAAACTGTTGACTTTGAATATGCTATTCTCTTTATCTTTTCTTTCATTTGCTTAATAACTAGTGATTCACCAACTATGGCATCACAAGTTATTTTATTATTTCCATGAGTTAAATTAACAGCATCTTCATTTATTTGTTTTATCTCATTAAATACTAATATTTGCGAACAAGTCTCCACATTAATATAATTATGTATTATCTTACCAACGACTTTGTATTCTATATCTTTTATATATAATTTATATGTATTTCTACTTGGTAAATAATCTTCAGTATCTTCTATTTTTATAGTTTCACCTATTATAGATGGATTTAACTTTAGGATTTTTATTCCTTTATTATTTATAAGGTGTATTTTGTTAGAACTATTAATTGCAATTATTCCATCTTCTACTGAATTTATTATTTGTTCTAGAAATTTCAAATCATTCTTATTTGTAAGTACTTCATTTTGTTCTATAATTTTAATAGAAATAAAATCTGATACCTGCTCTAAAAAACTCATAATAGTTTCGAAATTATTAAGTAAATACTCCTTTTGATCTTTTGTAGAACACACAAAGCCTATTACTCCAAACGTATTATTTCCATACTTTATAGGAACACATATCTCCATTTCTTCTTTACAATTACCTTTATCTTTGCAATTTTTGCACAAAATATTTCTACCTGGATTTTCTATAACTTGTGCATTACCTGATGATAATGCTGCTTTATATACATATCCTTCTGATTCTATATTTTCTCCTATACCATCTTTATATATGCCAGTACCTGCAATTCTTTCAAAATTACTATCTACAACTTCAACGTCTAATTTTAATATGCTTGATAATAACTTAGAATATTTATTTACTACATCTGAAATATCTTTTAAAGTTATTTTTATCATATTTCAACGCTCCTCTTCCCATATATTGGATAATTGTTTCAATTTTCTACAACCACTGTTTTTTTATACAAGATATTTGCTAATACCTATGTAACAATATTAACTTAAGACTACTCGTGAATAATAACATAATCAAAAAGATAATTTAATCTTAAATAATCTCATTTAATTATATCTATAATACCCCATTTTACCATAAAAATTATAATATCTCCATCAATATACATATACACTATTTTTTCAAAGTAATAATCTATAAATTAAACGACTATTGACTAAGTTTTATAGATACATTATCCAAATTCCGCCATGAAATCATGCAAAAGAGACTGTAGTAGATTTACTCTTACAAAAATCTATCTACAGTCTCTTCTAAAATATATTATTATAAACGTTTCTTTTAAATACTTTAGTGTAATACTCTTAATCCTCATAGCTATTTAAATAGCTATAAAGTGAATATTTTGAAATATCATAAAACTTTGAAATTTTATCTCCTGATTTTTTAATTAAGAGTGCACCTTTGCTCTCTAAATATTTAATAGCTTTCATTTTATCTTCTTTGGTCATAACTGCAACGGGTTTTCCAATTAATTCATATGATTCCTCAATTAAATCTTCAAGGAGTTGATTAACATTAGTTGGAATTGCAACCTCAGCTTGATTATTATTTTTTGTTTCGTTTATTGAAACAAAGTCTGTCATAATCTTATTAGATACAATTAGTTGCGTAATGTCATAGTTAATACAAAGAAGTCCTTTAGTTTCACCGTTTTTGTCAGGAATGCATATAGTAGTCGATTTTAAAATACGTCCGTCATTTGTACGGGTATTATAACTATAGTGGTCTTTATGCTGATGATTCGAATGAATTGTTTCCATTGCAATTCTCGATGCAACATCCCCAACCTTACGTCCTGTAACGTGTCCATTTTCAATTGCTATAATGCTGTGTTCATATCCTGCTTTTAAATCATGAATTGCAACTTCACAATTTGGTCCAAACTCTTCTGAAATTCCTTTAATAAGCCTTTTAAAAAAATCCAAATCATCATATACACTCATACTCAAATCTCCTTTATCATCCTATATCTACATTACCATATAAATAAGTCTCTGTAAATAATTCAAATCATAGCAACCAACCATTGTGAACGTTATGCTTAATATATTCAATAATAATTAAAACTAAGCCTGTAGACCCTTTATTTTATGCGAGTCTACAGGCTTGTTAAATATACAGAACTTTTAACTGTATAATATCTTCACTATAATTATTTAAATTTTTTTATTATATAGCACAATACATAAGATAGTATATGATGACGATTTCAGTGGAAGAAGATGATGACATTACCCTATACGAGGTCCTCCATTAGTAGGCATTGTGCTCCAACTAACCTTCATTTGGAGAGTAAACCACCTCTGAATCTAAACTTTGCTTTATGTCGCTTTCGACTTCTTTAATATCATGATTCAAAAATGCATTTAGAATTACAGCAACTACAGATGCTGTAACTATGCCACTACTAAAAATTGACTTGAAAAATGTTGGTGTTTGGTCAAATAAAGTAGGTACAGTAGTAATTCCAAGCCCTAAGCCAATAGAACAAGCAACAACCATCATATTTGCATTACTATTAAAATCTACAGTTTGAAGCATTTGAATTCCTGCAACTGCGACCATTGCAAACATTATAGTTGTAGCTCCACCTATAACAGGTTGAGGAATAATAGTAGCTAAAGCTGCAAATTTAGGAATCAATCCTAGCGCAATAAGAATAATTCCAGAAGCTACTACAACAAAACGGCTTCTTACTTTACTTAGCGCCAAAAGTCCTAAATTTTGATTGAATGTTGTATATGGGAATGAATTAAAGATACCACCCAAAAATGTTGAAATTGCTTCAGCTCTAAGTCCACGTACAATATCTTTGTCACTAACTTCCTTATCACAAACTTTACCAATTCCAAGAAATGTACCAGTTGATTCAATCATTATTGTTAACATAACAAAAGTCATCATAACTATTGAACCAAAATCAAATTTAGGTAAACCAAAATTGAATGGGTGAATAAGGCTTATCCATTTTGCATTTGCCACTACTGAAAAATCTACTTTCCCCATAAATGCAGCAACTATTGTTCCTAAAATAATACCATTTAAAACTGAAATTGCTTGAAAAAATCCTTTAAAATATTTGTTAGATAGTAAAACAACAATCATTACAAATGTTGCTAGTAAAATATTTTGTATACTTCCGAAATCTTTAGCTCCTGAGCCACCGCCCATGCTAGTTACTCCAACATTTATTAAAGAAAGACCTATCATAGTAACTACTGTTCCTGTTACAACTGTTGGAAAAAACCTCAATATTTTTCCATATAACGGTGCTACTAGTAGAACAATAATTGCCGCTACCATTATGGAACCATAAGCTGTTTGCATTCCTAAGTTTTTACCAATAATAATTAACGGACCAACTGCTGCAAATGTACAACCTAAAATTGCTGGTAACCTAACACCAATATGTGGTCCTATACCCATTGACTGTATTAAAGTTGCAATACCACAAGTAAATAAATCCGCAGCTACCAAAAGTGCTAATTGTTCCGGTGTTAGACCTACAGCACCACCAATGATTAATGGTACCGCAACTGCACCTGCATACATTGCTAGTACATGTTGTAAACCTAAAACGGCAAGTTGACTTACTGGTAGCATTTCATTTACTTCATCCTTTTTTTTCACATTATTATTTAACATAATAAACCTCCTCTGTAAAATTTGCAATAATATATTATAAAATTATTTAATTATACTGGACAGTCTTTATTAGATTCCATTTTCCTTAAGGAAATCTTTCAAAAGGTTCATACATACAGTCTTTCTATATTCTTTTGAAACTCTTCCTGCACTTGGATTTATTACATTCTCGTAGGTATTAAGATAAATGTTTTTTAAGCTTTTTGCTTCAGTAATGGTCTTTCCTATGAGCATCTCATCTATCTCTGGATGCCTAACTATGATAGGTTCAATTGCTCCAAATGCTGTTGCAACGTGATTAATTACTCCATTTTCCTCATGGAAAAGCCCTGCAAATCCCATTCTGGAGATTGCTAGTGCATCTCTAGCTCCTATCTTCTTATAGTAGTAGTTCTCAAGATGTTTTTTAGGAATTAAAACTTCGACTATAATTTCTCCTTCTCTTAAGTCAAGCTGTTTTCTCTCTTTATAAAAATCTTTAACATAAATAGTTCTATCGGAATCAGCGCTCTTTAGTACCATAAGTGAATCAGTTACGAATAATATAAGAACTGAGTCAGCCTTAGCAGATCCGTTTCCAATATTTCCACCTATTGTTCCGAAATTTCTTATAGCTGGACCTGCCAAATTCGACATTGAATCCTTTAAAATTTGTGGTGTAACATCTGATTCTTCTATATCAGTGAAGGTAGCCTCTGCACCTATTCTAATATAATCAGCATCTTCCGTTATTTTCTTTAACTCAGGTATTTTCGCTAAGAACAGATAGCTTGCCTCTTCTTCCCCTTCAATCATAAGGTCAGTTCCGCCACCATAAGGGATTACTTTTTCCTCTTTCATTACTCTTAATGCCTCTTCAACTGTTTCTGGCACGTATCCATTTTCTAATCTTACCATAGTCCCTCACCTTCTTTCGCTGCAATTCCTACCGCTTTAACTATAGAGTTGTATCCAGTGCAACGACATAAATTTCCAGATATTCCACGCCTTATATCAAACTCTGTTGGATGTGGATTCTTTTCAAGGATGCACTCTGTTGCAAGTACCATTCCTGGTATACAGAAACCACATTGCACTGCTGAAACATCTCCATAAGCTTTGTCAATGACCTTGAATTTTTCAGTCTTACTGAATCCTTCTATAGTTGTAATATCACTTCCATGAACTCTTCCCATTGCAAACATACAAGAATTAGCAAGCCTTCCATCAATTATAACAGAGCATGCTCCGCACTCTCCCTCTTTACAACCGCACTTCACTCCAGTAAGCTTATAAGTATCTCTTAATACATCCAGTAGTCTATCTGATGCATTTCCCTTATATTCTACATTTTCCCCATTAAGTTTGAACTCAATATATCCCATGAGTATACCTCCTTTTATTTTAACGAAATCTTCTACTTAATATTTCTATATTTATCTGATGTCTAGCCGCTGTAACACTCCCACTTCTATCTGTGGGAGATAAGTGAGAGTCCAAATCTTGTATTTGGTTAGTCGAACTTATGCAAATCACATTAGTGGTTGTATAACAGCGGCACGACCCTAGACGGGATACCCCCTGAGGGTATAAGTTCAACTAAGATTCATATGGGAATCAAACCCCACCTGAATCAAGTTTCACTTGATTCCTATTTTGAGGATACTGCTTTCATTGTATCTTCTACTGTGAATGGTATATGATCAATATTCTTTGCTAAAGCCTGTTCTACAGCTGCTATATATGCTGGTGCAGTCCCTGAATTTGGAAGTTCTCCTGCTCCTTTTGCTCCATAAGGTCCTTCTGGGAACTCAGAAACATGCATTTGAACCTTAAGGTTTGGCACATCCATAGCTGTTGGTATGATGTAGTTACTGAAGCTGTTGTTTCTTACACGTCCCTTACTGTCGTGATCCATATATTCCATTGATGAATAGCCTATGCTTTGAAGCATTCCACCTTCCATCTGTCCATAGAGTATATTCAAGTCAATAGGAGTTCCTACATCAAAAGATCCATAAGCCCCTAGAACGTTGTGCTGACCTGTAAGCATATCAATCTCTAGCTCTACTGCTTGTACCGACCACGCATAGGTTGGATATGCATCTCCACGGAAGTTATTAATTGAGAATGGGATAAGATAATCTGGGTGCTTATACCTCTCCTCAACGATTTGCTCTTCTCCATCTTTCCATTCCTCTTTGAGTTTAATAGCAGCACGTCTTACAAGTTCGCCAACTACCATAAGCGATCTAGATGCAACCGTCGGACCAGAATCTGGGACTCTATCAGTATCTGGATTTTTGTATATTATTTGATTATATGGAATTCCTAGCTCTTTGCCTGCAATCTTTGGGAGAGTTGTTCTTATTCCTTGTCCTATATCAGTGTTTGCAGCAAGAATTTCCACTGTTCCATCCTTGTATTTTTTAAGTTTTAATACTGCCTTTATTAAGTCTCTTTCTCCAGAGCCTGTGAATCCACAACCATGAAGTGACAGTGATAACCCTATTCCTCTTCTAAATCTTCCAGTCTGTGGCTTGTCATAAAGTTCTCTTTTTCTCTTGTAATCACAAAGTTTATCTACTTCTTCAATCATCTCATTAAGCGGTACGTGGAAATGGAACTTACCTAAGGTTGATGTAGAATCTCCCTGCTTAACCATGTGTTCCTTTTTAAATTCTAAAGTATTTCTTCCTTCGGCTTTTGCTATATGCTCCATGAAAAGTTCTGAGCAAAAGAATACTTGAGGTGCTCCAAATCCTCTGTAAGCCCCTTTAGGAACTGTATTGGTTTTATTTGCTTTACTGTGAACTTTAAGATTCTCTATATTATAAACTCCACCAGCACATATTGTTCCACGCTGTAATACTACCATTGAAAGTGTTGAATATGCACCTGCATCGTATATTATATCAATATCCATTGCTGTAACCTTTCCATCTTTAACAGCTGCCTTATATCTTGCAATTAAAGGGTGTCTCTTACTAGTTACAGTAATATCTTCTCTTCTATCAAAAATAACTCTTACTGGTTTTTTAGCTTTCATACTTGCCACAGCAACTTGGCATGCCAGTATGGATGGAAAATCCTCCTTACCTCCGAAGCCTCCTCCTGTAGTATCAGCTATAACCTGAATCTTATCCTTTTCAAGTCCTGTTACCTCGTGCAATTCTCCATAAACATAATATGGGCACTGCATAGATCCTCTAACAGTCAGCTTAGCGTCGTGGTAGTCTGCAATTATACCATTAGTTTCAAGATACATTTGTTCATTATAGCCTGTACTCAAAACTTCGTCATAAATCTTATCTGCATTTTCAAAAGCTGTATTTAAATCTCCTTTTTCGTATTGATATTCATAGAAAGCAACCTCGGATTTAGCAGCATCCATTACTGCTGGAAGCTCTTCGTAATCAACTACTATTTTTGAAACGATTTCTTCTACCTTGTGTTCTTCTGGTCCTACTACCATTAAAATATGGTCTCCAATATGCTCTACTGTATCTGCAGCAAATACTGGCATATCCTTTAGTCCTATACCAACTATATTTTCACCAGGAACATCATCCTTATCAACTATCATGTATCCATCTGGAAGCGATGGAATATTAATATTCTTTATTTTTGCATGTGCAACTGTTGATCTCAAAAATTTTCCATGAAGAATCTCATCTGTAGAAAGATCTGCTACATATTTAGCATCACCTGACATTTTTTCCCTATGGTCCCTTTTAAGAACTGAATCTCCTATACTATTCATAATGCCCTCCTTATAATCGTTAAGGTTTTTCTATACATTTATATAATCTCTTTCTTTTTTCTAGAATCCATTTTTCCATAATTTTCATATAAACCTTTATGATAACGTTTCCTAATTTTCTTAATCAAATTATATGATAACATTACCTTCCTTTCAAGTTGTTTCCAGAAAGTATTTGCTAAGATACTTTTATTCACCTTTTCTATAATTTGTTTGTTGCACACTTGAGAATAGTGTGTAGTTCTATGTTTCACACTCTTTGAGTATTCGTCCCTAACAAAAAGGCTGTTGCAAAACTAACGTAGTTAATTTTGCAACAGCCTTTATATCATAGGAGCTTTTTGCCTTCAAAGTATTTTTCAAATTGTTCATAAGTATACTGGTTTACCATACTAAAGAACTGATCATAATTCTCCATAAACTCTCTACCTTTATCGCTAAGTCTTGTTCTTCCTCCTCTTGCGCCTCCTCGCCTTCTTAAAACTATTTCATATCCAAGATTTTCTTCAAGTTCGTTAATCATATCCCAAGCCTTACTTAAAGATAAAGCCATTCTTTTACAAGCACCACTAACTGAATTATCATCCTCTATAAGATCAAGAAGAAGCCTTAATCTAGAATCAAAAAAAACTTTTTCTTTCCTTATATTTATCGTTAAAACAGACTGCAACAAACTATCATTGTGCAACATTAGAAGTCTTTCCAATTCATTTTCATTATGAACTGTGCATATAATTCCTTTATCATGCACATTAAGCCAAGTTATATCAACACCAAGAGAATTAATAGCTCCCTTCAATCCATTTTCACCATCATATGAAAGAATCTTAGGAATATGTGAACTATCAATAAGTACAGGATGGCCACCATGCATGTTATATGATGGAATAACGATTTCACCCTTTGTTTCAATCATTTTTTTCACTGTCTTATAACTAAACATAGGTACATTTACAGGTGTTAATATCACTCTTTTGCACTTTCCTTCAAGATATTTAAGTCCAATCTTGTAAGAATCAATAAGCGGAGGATTCTCATAATTATCATTTATAATAAAAATAGCATCCTCTCGCACAAGATTTGACTTTATCTCTGGTTCTTCAAAACCCGTAACTACCAAAATAGGCCATATACCAGCCTTTTTATATGTAAGCACTACTCTTTGAATTAAAGAAATTGAACCCATTTTCTTCATTGGATAAGATACGTATTTGTTTGCAGCAGCAATTATTCCTCCAACTTCTCTCATAATATCCCCTCAAATTCTTCATTATATAATATTGTATATTACCAAAACAATAAGCCATGAATTTATATTTAGTAAACCTTTTCTACATTTACCCACTTAGCATAGAAATTACATTTTTTTCTTATCCTTTAATTGAAAAATGTTTTTGACATGTTTGACACATTCCATTTATTTTTGCTGAATTTCATTCAATTTACTTTATATATTACAGTTAATACAACACTATGTACAAATCAAAATATAGAAAACTAGTTCACACCGCACCAAACCATACCAAATAGGTAACTGTTTTTGCTGTATATCTTACATTCTAGCACAATATTAATTAATTTTCCATTTTTTATGACTTCTATTATTTTCTGAAGACTTTTAGTTGTTGATATATAAATATCCAATTTATAAAATTTTTTCTATATTAGTTCTATAAAAAACAATAAAAAAGAGATGTCATACAAAATAATTCTACAATCATTTTGTATGACATCTCTTTTACACTTACCTCGCAACGTCCTACTCTGCCACACAGTCACCCGTGCAGTACCATCGGCGCTATAGACCTTAACTGTCCTGTTCGGAATGGGAAGGAGTGTTACCTCTATGCCATCGTCACGAGATTTGAAAAAACTATGTTCTTTCAAAATTGCATATAGATATTAATGTATATTTTACAACTTGATTATATATTGGTCAAGCCCTCGACCTATTAGTATCAGTCAGCTAAATATGTTACCATACTTACACCTCTGACCTATCAACCTTGTAGTCTTCAAGGGGTCTTACTAGCTTACGCTATGGGAAATCTAATCTTGAGGTTGGCTTCACACTTAGATGCTTTCAGCGTTTATCCATTCCCGACTTAGCTACCCAGCTATGCTTCTGGCGAAACAACTGGTACACCATAGGTCAGTCCATCCCGGTCCTCTCGTACTAAGGACAGCTCCTCTCAAATTTCCTACGCCCGCGACGGATAGGGACCGAACTGTCTCACGACGTTCTGAACCCAGCTCGCGTGCCGCTTTAATGGGCGAACAGCCCAACCCTTGGGACCTACTTCAGCCCCAGGATGCGACGAGCCGACATCGAGGTGCCAAACCTCCCCGTCGATGTGAACTCTTGGGGGAGATCAGCCTGTTATCCCCGAGGTAGCTTTTATCCGTTGAGCGATGGCCCTCCCACGAGGTACCACCGGATCACTAAGCCCGACTTTCGTCCCTGCTCCACTTGTAGGTGTCGCAGTCAGGCTCCCTTCTGCCTTTGCACTCTTCGAACGATTTCCGACCGTTCTGAGGGAACCTTTGGGCGCCTCCGTTACATTTTAGGAGGCGACCGCCCCAGTCAAACTGCCCACCTAACAATGTCCTGTCACCAGTTTCATGGCATCCAGTTAGAACTTCAATACTATCAGGGTGGTATCCCAACAACGACTCCACCAAAGCTGACGCTCTGGTTTCCCAGTCTCCCACCTATCCTGTACAGACAATACCGAAATTCAATGCTAAGCTACAGTAAAGCTCTACGGGGTCTTTCCGTCCAATCGCGGGTAGCGAGCATCTTCACTCGCACTACAACTTCGCCGGATTTGCAGTTGAGACAGTGCACAAGTCATTACGCCATTCGTGCGGGTCAGAACTTACCTGACAAGGAATTTCGCTACCTTAGGACCGTTATAGTTACGGCCGCCGTTTACTGGGGCTTAAGTTCACACCTTCGCGTTACCGCTAAGCATTCCCCTTAACCTTCCAGCACCGGGCAGGCGTCAGCCCCTATACATCAGCTTACGCTTTAGCAGAGACCTGTGTTTTTGTTAAACAGTTGCTTGTGCCTATTCTCTGCGGCCTGCATTGCTGCAGGCACCCCTTCTCCCGAAGTTACGGGGTCAATTTGCCTAGTTCCTTAACTGCAATTCTTCCGTCGGCCTTAGGATTCTCTCCTCATCTACCTGTGTCGGTTTGCGGTACGGGCACTACTTCTCTTTCTAGATGCTTTTCTTGGAAGCATGGAATCAGATACTTCGGTTCCGTAGAACCTTCCCCATCACGCCTCAGAATTGTTAGAACGGATTTGCCTATCCTAACTCCCTAAACGCTTAGACTAGCATCCAATAGCTAGCACATCCTATCCTTCTCCGTCACACCATCGATAATAACGATTGTAGTGGTATTGGAATATCAACCAATTGTCCATCGACTACGCCTTTCGGCCTCGCCTTAGGTCCCGACTAACCCTGAGAAGACAAACTTTACTCAGGAAACCTTAGATATTCGGCCTGTAAGATTCTCACTTACATCTCGCTACTAATGCCAACATTCTCACTCGTAATCAGTCCACCGCTCCTTACGGTACGACTTCAGCCCGATTACGACGCTCCTCTACCGCTCACAATAAATTGTGAACCCGTAGCTTCGGTGGTAAGTTTGAGCCCCGGACATTTTCGGCGCAGGATCTCTTGACTAGTGAGCTATTACGCACTCTTTTAATGAGTGGCTGCTTCTAAGCCAACATCCTAGTTGTCTTAGAAATCCCACATCCTTTTCCACTTAACTTACACTTTGGGACCTTAGCTGACGATCTGGGCTGTTTCCCTTTTGACCATGGAACTTATCTTTCACAGTCTGACTGCCGGACTGATAGTATATGGCATTCGGAGTTTGATAAGGTTCGGTAAGCGCTATGCCCCCTAGCCTATTCAGTGCTCTACCTCCACTACTCACATTTTCCGACGCTAGCCCTAAAGCTATTTCGAGGAGAACCAGCTATATCCGAGTTCGATTGGAATTTCTCCGCTATCCACAGCTCATCCCATGCTTTTTCAACAGCAACGTGGTTCGGTCCTCCACGAGGTTTTACCCTCGCTTCAACCTGGCCATGGATAGGTCACCCGGTTTCGGGTCTACAGCATGCAACTAGTCGCCCTATTAAGACTTGGTTTCCCTTCGGCTCCGTACCTTAAGTACTTAACCTCGCTACATACCGTAACTCGTTGGCTCGTTCTACAAAAAGCACATCATCACACACATATGGTGCTTTGATCGGTTGTAGGCATATGGTTTCAGGT
>CP029329.1:790000-795000 GCA_003129525.1 Clostridium beijerinckii
ACCATCGGCGCTATAGACCTTAACTTTCCTGTTCGGAATGGGAAGGAGTGTTACCTCTATGCCATCGTCACGAGATTATATGAGTTTCTAAATATTCGATTCAGTTAGATGAACTTATGCAAATTGGCTTATAATTTGTATTTCTTTTTCTAACTTCGAATTTATATTATCTTGTCGAATATTTGTCTCAACAAGATATGATTATACATGTTATATCATATCTTGTCAACATTTATCTAAAATAAATATTAATTTATTTTTTTAGACAAGGATTTTATTAATGCTACTGATTTTTTAAATTTATTTAATTCATCATTTGTCATATGTATTTCTACAACTTCCTTAACTCCATTTGCGTTTAAAACAGCAGGCACTCCACAAAAAACATCGTTTTCTCCATATTCACCTTCTAGTAACGTAGATACTGGTATGATTTTATTTTCATCATTCATAATTGCTTTAATTATTCCAACTGTTGCTGTTGCAATTCCATAATAAGTTGTCCCTTTTCTATTATATACTTCCCATCCAGCTTTGGCTGTCTCCAACACTAATTTATCTAAATCAACATCTCCAACTCTATCTTTGTTGTCTTTTAATATTTCATAAAATGATTTTCCACCAACTGTCACATGTGACCAAGGTACCATTTGAGAATCTCCATGTTCACCCATTGAATATGCTTGAATACTTCGCGGATCCACATTTAATAACTCTCCAATGAAATTCTTTAATCTTGCTGAATCAACTGAAGTCCCAGTGCCTATAATATGATTTTTAGGCAATCCTGATATCTTATAAACATGATATGCAATCATATCAACTGGATTTGAAATAACAATAAAATGACCCCTGAATCCACTCTTCATTATTGGATCTACGATAGATTCAACTATTTTAGCCGATAACTCTAATGTATCTATTCTTGTCTGACCAGGCTTGGGTGGTGCACCTGCTGTTATTACTATAACATCTACATCTCTGCATTGATCATAACTCCCTCTAACAACCTTTGTATTTCTATTTAAGTATTCAATACAATGATTTAAATCCATAACCTCGCCAAGTGCTTTCTCTTCATTTATATCAATCATTAATATCTCATCACAAACTCCTTGTGTTATTAAACT
Organism: Clostridium beijerinckii; assembly: GCA_003129525.1. NCBI lineage: Bacteria > Bacillati > Bacillota > Clostridia > Eubacteriales > Clostridiaceae > Clostridium > Clostridium beijerinckii. Next base: position 791,131 of record CP029329.1, read on the forward strand.
AAACGCTGTGCTTGAACCTACTAAGCCTGTTCCTATAATAGCAACCTTACTTTTCTTTAAACTCATATATAGTTCTCCTTCAAAATTATTATTTAAATTTATATTATTCTTATTCTCTAATTAATTACTTTTTTGAATTTGCTAAATTTACTTATAATACTTATTATAAATGATAAGAGTATTATATCAACTTTATATTGCTCTTATACATTTGATTAGAATCTAATACATTATTTAATTCACAAAAACATGATAATCCTGTGGATTAGTGTTTAAAATATGTTGATAAACTTATAATTTAAGTATATTTAATTATAAAGCAAAAAAAGACTGTTAAAAATAATTTTTAACAATCTTCACTCTGGTGCGTCATCAGGGATTCGAACCCTGGACACCCTGATTAAGAGTCAGGTGCTCTACCAACTGAGCTAATCACGCAAATCTTACCTCGCAACGTCCTACTCTGCCACACAGTCACCCGTGCAGTACCATCGGCGCTATAGACCTTAACTGTCCTGTTCGGAATGGGAAGGAGTGTTACCTCTATGCCATCGTCACGAGATGCTTGTTTTTCCCAAATCTACGATTTGGTTGAAAAACTGCACACCAACGAACGCATGTGAGTTAGTGTTTCCTTTAAAGAAAACTGACTCAAACTATCGTTTGTGTTATTTTATTGAAAGAATTGTTCTTTCAAAATTGCATATAGAATTAATGTATATTTTACAACTTGATTATATATTGGTCAAGCCCTCGACCTATTAGTATCAGTCAGCTAAATATGTTACCATACTTACACCTCTGACCTATCAACCTTGTAGTCTTCAAGGGGTCTTACTAGCTTACGCTATGGGAAATCTAATCTTGAGGTTGGCTTCACACTTAGATGCTTTCAGCGTTTATCCATTCCCGACTTAGCTACCCAGCTATGCTTCTGGCGAAACAACTGGTACACCATAGGTCAGTCCATCCCGGTCCTCTCGTACTAAGGACAGCTCCTCTCAAATTTCCTACGCCCGCGACGGATAGGGACCGAACTGTCTCACGACGTTCTGAACCCAGCTCGCGTGCCGCTTTAATGGGCGAACAGCCCAACCCTTGGGACCTACTTCAGCCCCAGGATGCGACGAGCCGACATCGAGGTGCCAAACCTCCCCGTCGATGTGAACTCTTGGGGGAGATCAGCCTGTTATCCCCGAGGTAGCTTTTATCCGTTGAGCGATGGCCCTCCCACGAGGTACCACCGGATCACTAAGCCCGACTTTCGTCCCTGCTCCACTTGTAGGTGTCGCAGTCAGGCTCCCTTCTGCCTTTGCACTCTTCGAACGATTTCCGACCGTTCTGAGGGAACCTTTGGGCGCCTCCGTTACATTTTAGGAGGCGACCGCCCCAGTCAAACTGCCCACCTAACAATGTCCTGTCACCAGTTTCATGGCATCCAGTTAGAACTTCAATACTATCAGGGTGGTATCCCAACAACGACTCCACCAAAGCTGACGCTCTGGTTTCCCAGTCTCCCACCTATCCTGTACAGACAATACCGAAATTCAATGCTAAGCTACAGTAAAGCTCTACGGGGTCTTTCCGTCCAATCGCGGGTAGCGAGCATCTTCACTCGCACTACAACTTCGCCGGATTTGCAGTTGAGACAGTGCACAAGTCATTACGCCATTCGTGCGGGTCAGAACTTACCTGACAAGGAATTTCGCTACCTTAGGACCGTTATAGTTACGGCCGCCGTTTACTGGGGCTTAAGTTCACACCTTCGCGTTACCGCTAAGCATTCCCCTTAACCTTCCAGCACCGGGCAGGCGTCAGCCCCTATACATCAGCTTACGCTTTAGCAGAGACCTGTGTTTTTGTTAAACAGTTGCTTGTGCCTATTCTCTGCGGCCTGCATTGCTGCAGGCACCCCTTCTCCCGAAGTTACGGGGTCAATTTGCCTAGTTCCTTAACTGCAATTCTTCCGTCGGCCTTAGGATTCTCTCCTCATCTACCTGTGTCGGTTTGCGGTACGGGCACTACTTCTCTTTCTAGATGCTTTTCTTGGAAGCATGGAATCAGATACTTCGGTTCCGTAGAACCTTCCCCATCACGCCTCAGAATTGTTAGAACGGATTTGCCTATCCTAACTCCCTAAACGCTTAGACTAGCATCCAATAGCTAGCACATCCTATCCTTCTCCGTCACACCATCGATAATAACGATTGTAGTGGTATTGGAATATCAACCAATTGTCCATCGACTACGCCTTTCGGCCTCGCCTTAGGTCCCGACTAACCCTGAGAAGACAAACTTTACTCAGGAAACCTTAGATATTCGGCCTGTAAGATTCTCACTTACATCTCGCTACTAATGCCAACATTCTCACTCGTAATCAGTCCACCGCTCCTTACGGTACGACTTCAGCCCGATTACGACGCTCCTCTACCGCTCACAATAAATTGTGAACCCGTAGCTTCGGTGGTAAGTTTGAGCCCCGGACATTTTCGGCGCAGGATCTCTTGACTAGTGAGCTATTACGCACTCTTTTAATGAGTGGCTGCTTCTAAGCCAACATCCTAGTTGTCTTAGAAATCCCACATCCTTTTCCACTTAACTTACACTTTGGGACCTTAGCTGACGATCTGGGCTGTTTCCCTTTTGACCATGGAACTTATCTTTCACAGTCTGACTGCCGGACTGATAGTATATGGCATTCGGAGTTTGATAAGGTTCGGTAAGCGCTATGCCCCTAGCCTATTCAGTGCTCTACCTCCACTACTCACATTTTCCGACGCTAGCCCTAAAGCTATTTCGAGGAGAACCAGCTATATCCGAGTTCGATTGGAATTTCTCCGCTATCCACAGCTCATCCCATGCTTTTTCAACAGCAACGTGGTTCGGTCCTCCACGAGGTTTTACCCTCGCTTCAACCTGGCCATGGATAGGTCACCCGGTTTCGGGTCTACAGCATGCAACTAGTCGCCCTATTAAGACTTGGTTTCCCTTCGGCTCCGTACCTTAAGTACTTAACCTCGCTACATACCGTAACTCGTTGGCTCGTTCTACAAAAAGCACATCATCACACACATATGGTGCTTTGATCGGTTGTAGGCATATGGTTTCAGGTTCTATTTCACTCCCCTCCCGGGGTTCTTTTCACCTTTCCCTCACGGTACTGCTTCACTATCGGTCATCAGGTAGTATTTAGCCTTGGGAGGTGGTCCTCCCTGCTTCCCACAAGGTTTCACGTGTCTCGTGGTACTCTGGTGCAGAACTGATTATCATAATTTTCATCTACGGGACTATTACCCCCTACGGTCTAACTTTCCAGTTATGTTCGATTAACCATGATTTCTCGTTATGTTCTGTCCGCAACCCCAGAAATAAATTTCTGGTTTGGGCTCTTTCCTTTTCGCTCGCCGCTACTAAGAAAATCGATTTTTCTTTCTCTTCCTCCAGGTACTTAGATGTTTCAGTTCCCTGGGTTTACCTTCATAAAGCTATGTATTCACTTTACGATACATGGGGTTTCCCATGTGAGTTTCCTCATTCGGAAATCTTCGGATCTCTGACTATGTGCGTCTACCCGAAGCTTATCGCAGCTTATCGCGTCCTTCATCGGCTCCTGATGCCAAGGCATTCACCATACGCCCTTTGTAGCTTGACCTTTTATTTACAAATTAATATACATTTTGTGTATATAGCGATATATACCCAAAGATTGTTTACAATTTGTTTATCTATAATCATTTCACAAAGAATATAATTCTTGGCTTTGTTGTATTTTATACATTAATCTATATGCAATTTTCAAAGAACATCTTCAATTTCACTATTTAAAGCAAAATTTTTTTTGAAAGACTTAGTCTTTCAAAATTGAACAGA
>CP029329.1:797500-810000 GCA_003129525.1 Clostridium beijerinckii
CCTTAGTCTTAGTATAAATAGGTCTCTCTTCATTAAAAATTTCTTTGCTTATCTTTCTATTTAGAAATTCTATATTACTATCATATAACGCTTTAATTGAATTTATGCAATCCAAATGTCCCTTAAATTCATAAGCTCCAACAGTTAAATTATTTAGATTATTATGAATATACTCTTTAACTTTTCTATACATTCCCCTACTTACACATTCGTTTACAATATTTATAAATAAGTCCGCCTTCAATATATACATTTCCATATTAATATTAGCTTTTGAATTTTTTCCTATATTCTCTCCTACGCTTATAACACTTTCTGAGTCATCAAAATTTAATACTCCACAATCACCGAATGCTTCATCTGCATTATTTACTTTTTTGTATACCATTGTAATATCTTTTCCTGTACTCTTATGGTATTCTACCACATCATTATAATCTATATTGCAAATCATATAGCTTGGTGCTAATAATACATATTCTCTTGTACTATGTGTTAAAAATTGTATGTTTTCAGCAAAATTATGAACATCGTCATAAACAGGCTCATCATTTCCAAAATTAAAGACTTTTAATCCATCTTTTTTTCTATTTAGATCCCATGGTCTACCATTCGTTAAATGGTCTATTAATGATCTTGACTTGTTTTTTGTGAAAATACCTATACAGTCAATTCCTGAGTTAGTCATATTAGATAATACGAAATCTATAACTCTATATCTAGCTGCAATTGGAACTGAAGCAAGCGATCTATTTACAACTAGTTCTCCCATTCTATTTTCATTTTCATCTAAATTAATTATACCAATACAATTTTTCATTTCTTTCTCCCCCTTAGCGATTCTTCTAAACAGCCTTGTTATTTTCAATGACTGTACCAACTTTCACTTCTTCTTTTGCTCCAATAATCGCTATTTCATCACCTAAGGAAATTTTGCAATCCTTTCTAACAATAGCACCACTTCCAACAATTGCTTTTTCAATAACTACGTTATCTCCTATTTTGGCATCTGTCATAATTATTGAATCACGAATAATTGAATTTTTACCTATTTGAACACCTTGGAATAATATGCAATTTTCAATTTGTCCATTAACAATGCACCCTTCAACAACAAGCGAATTTGATACCTTTGCATTTTCACCTATATATTGTGCTGGTCTTATTGGATTAACTGAATATATCTTCCAGTCCTCTTCATGTAAATCGAGTTCATTATCTTCCCTGATTAAATCCATATTTGCTTCCCATAAGCTATCTATAGTACCAACATCTTTCCAATATCCTTTAAATGGATATGCAACCATTTTATTTCCATCTCCAAGCATGCTTGGAATTATGTTCATTCCAAAATCATTCTTTGAAGTTTTGTCACCTTCATCTTCTCTTAAATATTTCTTAAGAGTTTTCCAATTAAAAATGTATATTCCCATAGATGCTAAATTATTTTTAGGATTTTTAGGTTTTTCTTCGAATTCATATACCGATAAATCTTCTCTAGTGTTCATTATTCCAAATCTAGATGCTTCATCCATTGAAACTTCAATTACTGCTATAGTTGCTTCTGCTTGCTTTTCTTTATGGAAATCCAGCATTTTTGTATAATCCATTTTATAAATATGATCTCCAGACAAGATTAAAATATATTCTGGATCATATCTATCAACAAATTCTATATTTTGATAAATTGCATTTGCCGTTCCCTTATACCATTCTCCACCCTTTTCTTCTTGATATGGAGGTAATATACTTACTCCACCCTGAGTTCTATCCAAATCCCATGCTTCACCTATACCAATGTGTGCATTTAGTTCTAACGGTTTATATTGAGTTAATACCCCTACTGTATATATCCCTGAATTTGAGCAATTGCTTAATGGAAAATCTATAATTCTATATTTCCCTCCAAATGGTACTGCTGGCTTTGCTAATTTTTTTGTTAATACCCCTAATCTTGACCCTTGTCCACCAGCTAATATCATTGCTACCATTTCATTTTTACCCATAATATTATCTCCTCTCATATGTTATTGCTCTCATTAGATAAAGTTTTAATATTTTATGCTTAACATATTATTTTATGTTAAGCATATTACTTTATAACCAATTTCTAAATATTGTTATTGCATCTAAAAATATCCTATTGTATTATTTTTACACAGTATATTATACACTTTATTGTAAATAAATACCACAAAAATGTATTCTAATAATATTCGTCACCATAAGCTAATTAATTATATTATAATTAATTAAAACTTTCGTAATATTTTAAAATCATGTGGAAAAATACTTATTATAATCTTATCCCCTATAAATTTATATTTTTCACTAACATTAAATAAATTTATATACGATCCACTTAAATTAATATCTTTAATTAATTTTTGTTCATTTGAAACATTAACTAAAACTATTACTTTTTCATTTTCATAATTTCTTTCAAAAATGAATACTTCTGGGTCTGTTTCATGAATATTTAAATCCCCTTTTTTTAAACTATTTTCACTATTCCTTATACTTGCTATTTTATGATAAAAGTTAATAAGGTTTTTATCTTCTTTTCCCCAAGGATAACTTTTTCTATTATCTGGTTCTTTTCCACCTTTTAACCCTGTTTCATCACCATAATATATAAGTGGTACCCCTGGCAATGTAAATTGAATTACTACAAGTAACCTCAGCAATTCTACATTCCCATCTAAAACAGTTAGTATTCTCTCAGTATCATTTGTACCTACAACATTTATGTTTCCATAAAAGCTTTCTCTTGGATAATTCTCGTATAAGGACATGATTTTTCGTTTAAATCTATCACATGTTATATATCCTTTAGTAAAATTAATTAAACATTCTCTTAAAGGATAGTTTGTAACAGCTTGTACTTCTTTGCCTTGCAAATATTTTCGCCTTTTTGAATAACTAACTTTATTAGATGCATCATCCCAAATATCACCTAAAAGTACAGTATCTTTATTAATTTCTTGCATTCTTGTTCGAATTAATTCTATAAACTCATCCGGAAGCTCATCTATTACATTTAATCTCCATCCGCTGCAACCCAAATCTATCCACTTTTTTATAATAGAATTATCATTTTTTATAATATAATCCGTATATCCCTTTTCCATTGAATTAACATTAGGTCTTTCATTAATCCCCCACCACGACTCATACTGATATGGATATATAGTAAACTTATACCAGTCATGATATTTAGAATTAGGTGATTGGTACGCACCAATCTCATTATAATTACCTAATTTATTGAAATATTTACTATCAGAGCTCGTATAACTTAATACTACATCTAAAATAATTTTTATTCCTTTGCTTTCTGCTGTTTCACATAATTCTCTAAATTCATTATTTGTACCAAACATCTCATCTGTAAATTCATAATCTCCCGTATCATATTTGTGATAACTAGAAGATTTAAATACAGGGCTTAACTGTATTATACTTACTCCTAAGGATTTTATGTAATCTAATTTCCTTATTATACCTTTTATATTTCCACCATAAAAATCCCATCTAGAAATATTGCCCAAATTATCTTTAATACACATAGGACTATCGTCCCATCTCCCATATATAAATGAGTTCTGTTTAGGATAATTTATAGTGTTATCCTCATTTCCATTATAGAATCTATCTATAAGAATTTGATATACTACTCCTTCTTTATACCAATTCGGTATATAAAATTTTTCATATACAGTTATTTGATACGGCATAGGATTATAAGTATATATTTGACCAATGCCACCTAAATGTTCATCATTGTTTCCATAATATAACCTATCATATCCATCTATTAGAATAAAATAATATTCTAATATTCCCAAAGCATCAGATGTATCAATTTCTAGAGAATATCTAAATTCGCCATTATTTAAATACTCCTTTTTCATACCCATATTTATTTTAGTACCATCAAATTGTATAAATTCTATTGCTACTATTATTTCTCTATTAATATTAATTGACAGTTTAACCTTTTGACCAACTTCTACAGCTCCAAAAGGTTCCCTAAATTTTATGCTTTGTGAATCATGTACTGCCTGTATACTGTCCATTAAATTAACCTCCTATAGATTCTTATAAATTACTTCTGATCCCCAAATCCCTGTTGCATATTCTTCAATTGTTCTGTCAGATGAGAATATCCCCGAATGCGCAATATTAATTCCACACATTCTTTGCCATTTATTAGTATCTCTATAAAGAGTATCAATTTTGTCTTGAGCTTTTAAGTATGAATCAAAATCTTGCAGAACAAAAAATTCATCATTATAAGTTATTAGATTCTCATAAATGCTTCTAAACTTCTCTTTGTCACTATTATATTTTCCATTTACCAAGTCATCAATTACTCTTTTTACCCTTACATCACTATTATATATATGAATAGATTTATATCCTCCATATTGATAATAGTTAAGTACTTCATCAGCATTTAATCCGAAAATTACTATATTATCATCTGTAACTTCATCTTTTATTTCAATATTAGCTCCATCTAGCGTTGCTACTGTAATAGCTCCGTTCATCATAAATTTCATATTTGATGTTCCTGATGCTTCTTTTGTTGTTGTAGAAATCTGCTCACTTACATCTGTACCTGGAATAATTTGTTCTGCTAATGAAACTCTATAGTTTTGAATGAAAACCACCTTTATTTTTCCATTTATTCTTGGATCATTATTTATTTTGTTAGCAACACTATTTATTAACTCGATAGTATTTTTAGCTAAATAATATCCTGGTGCAGCTTTTCCTCCAAATATGAATGTTCTTGGCACAATATCATAATTAGGAGTATCAATCAATTTGTTATATAACTCCATTATTCTTAAGCAATTAAGTATTTGTCTCTTATACGCATGTATTCTTTTAACTTGAACATCAAATATAGAATTCGGGTCTATATTTATATTCTCGTTATTTAATATTACATTTGCCAACTTTTCTTTGTTAAACTTTTTTATTTTTCCCAATTGCTCTAAAACAATTTCATCATTTAGATGCCTCTCAAAATTTTTCAAATCAATTGGATGCCTTATAAAGCTATCCCCAATTGTATCTTTTATCAATTTTGTAAGTTCAGGATTACTCTTTAAAAGCCATCTTCTGTGAGTAATTCCATTTGTTTTATTGTTAAATTTATTTGGGTATAAATAATAAAAATCCTTCATTTCCTTTTTCTTTAGTATTTCTGTATGAAGTTTAGCAACTCCGTTTACACTATGGCTACCTACGATTGCTAAATGTGCCATTTTCACTTTATTATCTGCTATTATAGACATTCTATTAATCTTATCCCAATTACCTGGGTATTTAACCCAAAGTTCATCACAATATCTTCTATTTATTTCTTCAACAATCATATATATTCTTGGAAGTAATTTTTTGAACATATCTACTGGCCATTTTTCTAAAGCTTCTGCTAGAATTGTATGATTCGTATAAGATATTGCATTAGTAGTTATTCTCCATGCAGTGTCCCACGCTATCCCTTCTTCATCGACTAATATTCTCATGAGCTCTGGTATTGCAAGTGTAGGATGAGTATCATTAATATGAATTGCCACCTTTTCATCTAACAATTCTATATCTTTACCATGCTTTTTTAAATGTCTTATAATACTTTGAACTCCTGCTGAAACAAAAAAGTATTGTTGTTTTAATCTAAGCATTTTACCTTCATAAAACGAATCTTCTGGATATAAAACTTGTGAAATTGATTCAACTGAATTTTTGTACTCAATTGCTTTAAGAAAATCGCCTCTATTAAATGATGAAAAATCAAATTCATTTGAAACTACTTCAGCACTCCATAATCTAAGGGTATTCACAATTTCATTTTCATATCCTACAATAGGTGTATCATACGGAACAGCTAAAATTGGTTCAAAATTTATATGTGTAAAATTTAAATGTCCATTTACTTCACTTACTTTTATTTCGCCGCCAAATTTAACAATTTCAGCTTTTTCAGCTTTTCTTTTTTCCCATACATTTCCTTCTTTTAACCAATCATCAGAAACTTCAACTTGTTTTCCATCAATAATCTTCTGTTCAAAAAAACCATGCTTATATCTAATTCCGCAACCATTTCCCGGAATATTCAAAGAAGCCATTGAGTCTAGAAAACATGCTGCTAGTCGGCCAAGACCACCATTTCCGAGCGCTTGATCTTGTTCAAAGTTTTCTAGTTCTTCTAGTTTTATATTCAGATCTGATAAAGCTTCTAGACATACATCTCTTATCCCAATATTTAATAATGCATCCCCAAGTAACCGTCCTAATAAGAACTCCATTGAGAAATAATAAACTTGCTTTTCTCCTGTTTTATTATATTTCTTATTTGTTTTAAGCCATGTTCTTGTAACATAGTCTCTCACTAAGCTTGCTAAAGCATCATATTTTTGTTGATTATTGCCCTCTTTCAATTCAATACCATGCATCTCTAAAAACTTATTCACATAAGCCTTTTTTAATGCCTTTTTATCCATTCCATTCATCCATATACCCCCTCATAACGTTACTCTAATCTTGTCCTGTCAACTCTCTATACATATTCAAATATATTTCAGCTGATTTATTCCAACTATTATCACAATTCATTGCTTGATTAACAAGATTGCTCCACTCTTTTTTATTTTTATATATTCCTAAAGCATATTGTATTACATTATATAAATCATCTGAATTATAATTTGTAAAACTAAACCCATTTCCTTCTCCAGTAAATTCATTATATGCTGTAACTGTATCTTTTAAACCACCAGTTTCTCTAACTATAGGAATTGAACCATATCTAAGTGCTATTAATTGTCCTAGTCCACATGGTTCAAATAGAGACGGCATCAAAAACATATCACATGCAGCATATATTTTATTTGCTAAAACATGATCAAATTTAATATTTGTAGATACTTTATTTCCATATCTATAATCCAACCATTTAAAATGATCTTCATAATGTTTATCACCATTTCCTAAAACTACTAACTGCACGTTTTGCTGTAATAATATATCTGAAATATTAACTAATAAGTCAAGCCCCTTTTGTTGTGTTAATCTTGTTACCATTGCTATCATTGGAATATTTTCGTCAACGGTCAACCCTAACTCTTTTTGCAATTCAGTTTTGTTTATACTCTTATTTTCAATTGAATTTATGTCATAATTATTTTTAATGAATTTATCTGTTTTGGGATTGAATTCGTCATAATCTATTCCATTTATTATTCCTCTTAACGCATATGATTTCTCCCTTAATACACCATCTAGTCTCTGACCATATTCAGGTGTTTGTATTTCATTTGCATAGCTATTACTAACGGTTGTGATTATATCAGAATAATATAATCCACCTTTCATAAAGCTCACTCCGTCATCAAACTTTAAGCATGTATTATCATAAAGTTCCATATCAAATCCGAATAATTCTGGTAATATTTGAGGATCAAAAATTCCTTGGAATGCTATATTATGAATTGAATATACAGACTTCATATTCCAATAAAACATATCATTTCTTTTATATTGCAATTTTAGCAATACGGGTATCATACCTGTTTGCCAATCATTACAATGAATTAAATCTGGTTGCCAATCTATTTCTTTTAGCATATCAAGCACAGCTCTATCAAAAAATGCAAATCTTTCTGCATCATCATAAAAACCATATAATCCATCTCTATTAAAATACTTCTCATTATCTAACACGTAATATGTGACTCCATTATATATGCATTCGAAGACTCCACAATATTCTTCTCTCCATCCAACTCGCACAGTAAACCATTTATTAAACCTTAATTTATCTCTTACTTCATAATTAATTTCTTTATATTTTGGTATCACAACTCTGACATCCTCACCTTTTTGTGCAAGTTCTTTAGGCAATGCTCCCGCAACATCTCCGAGTCCTCCACTTTTTATAAATGGAGCTGCTTCTGATGCTACAAATAAAACCCTCATTCTTTCTCCCCCTTAGCAATAATTAATAAGATTTTATCTTTGTATTTTTTCTATTTACCCATTTCTTTAAATTCATCATCATTTTTAACGGATAATTCTTCAATTAATTTAACTTCTTCTTTTATATTGATTTCATTTACTTTTAATATTAATGTAGCCATTGGTGGCACTTTTATTTTTATAGAGTATGGCTGATTTTGGAATGGTACTTTTTCAGCTACTAATGTTTCATCAATTGTTTGTCCTGAACCACCATATTTACTGTGATCAGTATTAAATATTTCTCTATAGCTTGTTAAGAATGGCACTCCAATTTGATAGTCATAATATACTTTAGAAGTAAAATTTATTACAAAAACTAATGTATCTTGATCATCTTTACTCCTTCTAGTAAAAATTAATACACTTTGTTCATTATTATCTGCTTCTATCCAATTAAAGCCTTTATTGTCATGATCAAGTTCCCAAAAGGCTTTATTATTAACATATAAATTATTTAAATCTTTAAAAAATAATTGTGTCTTTTTATGCATTTCTAAATTATCAATTAAATTCCATTCTAATTCTTTGTATTCTCTCCATTCTATTGTTTGTGCAAATTCACATCCCATAAATAGTAGTTTTTTACCTGGATGACCCATCATATACCCCATAAATGTCCGTAAACCTGCAAACTTATTCCATTCATCTCCCCACATTTTATTTATTAGCGATTTTTTGCCATGCACAACTTCATCATGGGAAAGAGGTAATAAGTAATTTTCAGCATGATTGTACATCATTGAAAATGTTATATTTCTATGATTATTCTTTCTATATTTAGGATCTATTTCAACATATTCCAATGTATCATTCATCCACCCCATATCCCATTTCAAATTGAATCCAAGTCCATCATTAATGGGAGGTTTTGTTACATTAGCCCATGATGTTGATTCTTCTGCTATCATAAGTGCTGTTGGATATTCCGCAAAAACTGCTTTATTTAACTCTTTTAAGAAATCTATTGCTTCTAAATTTCCATTTTCACCATATTTATTTGGAACCCATTCTCCATGTGACTTACTATAATCTAAATATAAAATACTGGATACAGCATCTACCCTAAGTCCGTCAATATGAAATTCTCTATACCAATATAGTGCATTTGATATTAAATAACTCTTTACTTCTCTCCTACCTAAATCAAAATTGCAAGTTCCCCAACCCTTATTTTCAGCTCTCCACTCTTCTTGGTATTCATATGTTGGTGTTCCATCAAATTTATATAATCCATGTGCATCCTTGCAGAAATGTCCTGGAACCCAATCCATTATCACTCCTATATTTTCTTCATGCAACTTATTTATTAATTTCTTAAGTCCTTCCATTTTTCCATATCTACTCGTAGGTGAATAGTATCCTGTTCCTTGATACCCCCAAGAAGCATCTAATGGATGCTCTACAAGCGGCATTATTTCGACATGTGTATATCCCATTTCTTTTAGATATCTAGGTAATTCTTCAGCAAGCTCTTCATAACTTAAAAATTTACCATCTTTATGTGTCTTCCAAGAACCTAAATGTATTTCATATATATTTAGTGGTTCTTCCAATACATTTATTTTATTTCTTTTACCAATCCATTTTTTATCATTCCATTTGAAAACTTTAGGCTTGTACACTATTGAATCATTACGTGGCCTTACTTCATTTTGCATTGCATATGGATCAGCCTTATATTCTCCTTTTCCGCCCTCTTTTCCTATTATGAAATATTTGTATTTATCTCCATCCTTAGCTTCTGGAAAAAAGCCTTTCCATAATCCATTTTCAGTTATCTTTTCAAGTTTATATTCATCTTTTACTTCAAAATTATTAAAATCACCAACCACATAAATATCTTTAGCATTAGGTGCCCAAGTTGCAAATTGTACACCCTTCTTTCTTTTTTCAGTTTTAATATGTGATCCTAGTATGTTGTAAGTTTCATAATTTTTGCCTTGATGAAATAAATATGTGTTAAAACTAGTTATCTCAGCCTTATCTACTTTCTCTGTAACCTTTTTAACTGTGTTTTTTATTTGTTCAGTTTTAGTTTGTACTTCAGTTTGTTTCTTTAAAGATGATTTTCTTGTTGGTGCAGTTGTCTTGCTTTTAGTAGCTACTGTAGTTTTATCTGCTTTACTAGTAGTAGTCTTAGTGACTGTACCTTTTCTTGTACTAGTTTTCTTTAGAGTTTCTTTCACATCAACTTTATCTTCAGTATTCTTTGCTATAGTTTCCTTTTCCTTTGAAGTAAATTTCTTTTGTGACTTAGGCTTGCTATCGTTTTTTGTATTTCTTTCTTTACCCAATGTTGAAGAACTTCTTTTAGTAGTTATCTTCTTATCTTGTTCTATTGATTTATTTATATTTTCTTCAACATTCATTTCTTCTTTATTGCTTTTACGCTTATCTTGCATAAAATTTCATACCCCCATCCATATTTTATCCCTCTCATAGTATCAAATTTATATCATTATATTTTAACTTTTAATATCTATACATCTCTATCTTACCAAATTTTTCCGTATATTTCACTTGTTTTCTATACTTTTTATTAAAATTATAAATTTAGTTAACTTTTTTAGAATTAATTATCCATATTTATTCATTAAAAACAAATAGTTTTAATCTATTGATTTTTATAAATTCTAAATTTACAATAAGACTTAGTAATTGTTTAATTGTTTACATACATATAAATAAAAAAAGAGATATTATTATAAATTATCTCTTCTTTAAATTCTCATTTATAGTTTTTAATATTATAATTTTTTAGAACAAAAAAAAAGATAGTCATATCAACTATCTTTTTTACACTTACCTCGCAACGTCCTACTCTGCCACACAGTCACCCGTGCAGTACCATCGGCGCTATAGACCTTAACTGTCCTGTTCGGAATGGGAAGGAGTGTTACCTCTATGCCATCGTCACGAGATTTTTGAAAGATTTGTTCTTTCAAAATTGCATATAGATATTAATGTATATTTTACAACTTGATTATATATTGGTCAAGCCCTCGACCTATTAGTATCAGTCAGCTAAATATGTTACCATACTTACACCTCTGACCTATCAACCTTGTAGTCTTCAAGGGGTCTTACTAGCTTACGCTATGGGAAATCTAATCTTGAGGTTGGCTTCACACTTAGATGCTTTCAGCGTTTATCCATTCCCGACTTAGCTACCCAGCTATGCTTCTGGCGAAACAACTGGTACACCATAGGTCAGTCCATCCCGGTCCTCTCGTACTAAGGACAGCTCCTCTCAAATTTCCTACGCCCGCGACGGATAGGGACCGAACTGTCTCACGACGTTCTGAACCCAGCTCGCGTGCCGCTTTAATGGGCGAACAGCCCAACCCTTGGGACCTACTTCAGCCCCAGGATGCGACGAGCCGACATCGAGGTGCCAAACCTCCCCGTCGATGTGAACTCTTGGGGGAGATCAGCCTGTTATCCCCGAGGTAGCTTTTATCCGTTGAGCGATGGCCCTCCCACGAGGTACCACCGGATCACTAAGCCCGACTTTCGTCCCTGCTCCACTTGTAGGTGTCGCAGTCAGGCTCCCTTCTGCCTTTGCACTCTTCGAACGATTTCCGACCGTTCTGAGGGAACCTTTGGGCGCCTCCGTTACATTTTAGGAGGCGACCGCCCCAGTCAAACTGCCCACCTAACAATGTCCTGTCACCAGTTTCATGGCATCCAGTTAGAACTTCAATACTATCAGGGTGGTATCCCAACAACGACTCCACCAAAGCTGACGCTCTGGTTTCCCAGTCTCCCACCTATCCTGTACAGACAATACCGAAATTCAATGCTAAGCTACAGTAAAGCTCTACGGGGTCTTTCCGTCCAATCGCGGGTAGCGAGCATCTTCACTCGCACTACAACTTCGCCGGATTTGCAGTTGAGACAGTGCACAAGTCATTACGCCATTCGTGCGGGTCAGAACTTACCTGACAAGGAATTTCGCTACCTTAGGACCGTTATAGTTACGGCCGCCGTTTACTGGGGCTTAAGTTCACACCTTCGCGTTACCGCTAAGCATTCCCCTTAACCTTCCAGCACCGGGCAGGCGTCAGCCCCTATACATCAGCTTACGCTTTAGCAGAGACCTGTGTTTTTGTTAAACAGTTGCTTGTGCCTATTCTCTGCGGCCTGCATTGCTACAGGCACCCCTTCTCCCGAAGTTACGGGGTCAATTTGCCTAGTTCCTTAACTGCAATTCTTCCGTCGGCCTTAGGATTCTCTCCTCATCTACCTGTGTCGGTTTGCGGTACGGGCACTACTTCTCTTTCTAGATGCTTTTCTTGGAAGCATGGAATCAGATACTTCGGTTCCGTAGAACCTTCCCCATCACGCCTCAGAATTGTTAGAACGGATTTGCCTATCCTAACTCCCTAAACGCTTAGACTAGCATCCAATAGCTAGCACATCCTATCCTTCTCCGTCACACCATCGATAATAACGATTGTAGTGGT
>CP029329.1:815000-910000 GCA_003129525.1 Clostridium beijerinckii
TTTATAATTAGTATATCATTTATTATTACTAACTTTTCAAGCAACAACTTAATAACAATATCTTTCTACATATATTTCTCTTTAATTATAAAGATTTCATTCGTTAGCACACAATTATACTCTTCCAATAATTATTCTTATCCTCATTTTTTAAGTTATCAACAAAATCCACAATATATTGTTGATAACTTTTTTATCTACTCAACATATTGTGGATTTTTGTTTTTTTATTTAGAATATTAATATAAAATTCTCTATTTTTAATAAATTTTATTTAATTGCCAAAATATCTTTTATTACTTCTCCACCAATTATCATTCCTGCTACTGGAGGAACAAACGATATACTTCCTGGTATTTGCCTCTTAATTGCACATTTTTTAGTACCACCTGTACAAACGCATCCAGTTTTACAAGTAACAACATCATCATAATTAGGTTTTATAGGTATTTCTTCCGAATATACAACTTTTAGTTTTTCTACACCTCTTTTACGAAGTTCGTGTCTCATAACTTTAGCTAAGGGACATACCTTTGTCTTAAATACATCTGTAACCTTAAATTGTGTTGGATCTAATTTATTACCTGTACCCATAGAACTCATTATCTTTATACCCTTTTTATAGCAATATTCCGCTAAACCAAGTTTTGCTGTAACTGTGTCTATTGCATCAACAACATAATCAACATCATCCGAAATTATTTCTGATATATTTTCTTCTGTAACAAAAACTTGATACGTTATAACATTGCAGTCTTTGTTTATAGATGCTATTCTTTCTTTCATTACCTCAACCTTAGACCTACTTATAGTCTTATATGTAGCGTGTACCTGCCTATTTAAATTAGTTAAACAAACTGTATCATCATCAATAATAATTAATTCTCCGACTCCAGCCCTTGCAAGTGCTTCAATGGTGTAGCTTCCTACTCCACCTACTCCAAAAACAACTACTTTGCTATTTCTTAATTTATCTAATCCATCTTTACCTATTAAAAGTTCTGTTCTTGATAAAGAATGTTGTGCTGTCATAATTTTCTCTCCTTATTTATATCTTTCTCAGGAATACTCATTTATCATTTTTTGAATATACCCTTTATTCTTAATAATTAATTATTATTAGTTATTATAACATAAAACAAATCAATATTAGATATATAATTCGTACGTATATAAATTTAATTAAGTTAATCTATAGGTATTGTGCAATTTTATTTATATAATGACTATTATGTTCCCCATTTTTATATAAAGAATAAGTTTAATATTTTATCCACACTATTTGTTAAATCTAAAAAATTATGCACAAAATCCACAATATATTGTTGATAACTTTTGTAGTATTTCAATATATTGTGGATTACTTCTATTTCAAATCTAATCCTAATGTTTTAATCATCTTTTTGTCATCGCATATATTATTTCCGCAGGTTGTTAATAAATTACCTGTTATAATTGAATTTGCACCTACTTTAAATGCTTTTTCTCCATTGTTTTTTATCAATCCCCTGCCTGCCGCCAATCTTATATTAGCAGCAGGATTTATAAATCTAAAAATTGCTATTGTTCTAAGAATCTTATTTTCACTTAAAGCTACTTATTTCTCAAGTGGAGTCCCCTTTATAGGCATTAATATATTTATAGGTATTGAACGTACATTCAAGTTTCTAAGTTCCATTGCCATATCAACTCTATCTTCTCTGTTTTCTCCACAAGTCCTATAATTCCACCAGAACAAATTTCTAATCCAGCTTTTTATCGTCTTTACTCTATCATCATAAGTGTGCGTTGTACAAACTTTACTATAGTAGTTTCTTGAAGTTTTAACATTATGATGATATCTTTTAACACCTACTTCCTTTAAACTGCATATCCTAATTTTCTAAGTAACGGAACAACTCTAACTGCAACTATTGAAATCATTAACGTTGCCAATAAGTCACTTCCTATAAATGCTAAAATTCCAATCTTAACTATGCTCCATGCATTCATTGCCTTGCCTATATAAAAATTAAAAAGAACATACATATGGGCACAGCCAAATATATAAACAATTAGAAGACCTAATAAACATGATGTGAATACATTTTTAACAGTTAATATCTTAATATTTTCTGAGCATTTTCCAATTACATATGCACCAGCTATAAAGCCTATTAAATATCCAAAACTAGGTTCTAATACATATTGCGGTCCACCGCCCTTTGTAAACACAGGTATACCTATCATTCCAACTGCTACATATAGAACTTGTGCTAAAGCTCCCTTCTTTGCTCCTAATAATAAAGCTCCTAGTGCACAAAAAAAGTATTGAAGCGTAATCGGAACTATTGGAAGTGGTATTTTGATAAATGCTCCTATTGCCGTAAGTGCTGCAAACATTGCTATAAGTGTTAAATCTCTTGTTTTTAAATTCAAATTTATCCCCCCAAGTTTCTTTTAATAATCAAATATTATACTCATTTCTCTGTATTGTCAACCAAAGTTTTATTCAAAGTTAACAATATGAGCTAAGAATTAAATTATTTTTGTATTCATTTTAAATTACTAACCTTATGCATTTTATATTAAAAATTAAGCTTCTACTATTAAATTTATAATTTAATGTTTATAATATACATTAAAGCTATGTATATTTAAACAGTATCTTGATATTGTTGTATTTAGTTAAACAAATAAATACTTAGGAGGATTATTCATATGATTATAGGAATAATTGCTGCCATGGCAGAGGAATTAGAAATTTTATTAAAAGACTTAACGCTTGAAGAAAAAAAAGAAAAAGCTAATATGACTTTTCACAAAGGAAAATTATATGGAAAAGATGTTGTAGCTGTAGTTTGTGGAATTGGCAAAGTTAATTCAGCTATATGTACGCAAATATTAGCGTCTGAATATAATGTTGATAAAGTTATAAATGTTGGAGTTGCAGGTGGAATCGGAAAAGAAATTTATCCTGGTGATATAGTTGTCGCTGAAAATTTAGTTCAACATGATATGGATACTACAGCCTTTGGAGATAAGATGGGTCAAGTTCCAAGACTTGATACTTTTGATTTTAAATGTGATGAGAAAATGGTTGCTTTAGCTAAAAAAGCGTGTGAAGAAATTTCTGAATTAAATAGCTTTACAGGTAGAATTGCTTCTGGAGATCAATTTATTGCAAATATTGAAAAAATTCAATGGCTTGATAAAGAGTTTGGAGCAATCTCTTGTGAAATGGAGGGTGCTAGCATAGCTCAAGTTTGTTACTTAAATTCAATTCCATTCGTAGTTATTAGATCAATTTCTGATAATGCTAATAATGGAGCACATATGGATTATCAAAATTTTATTCCAATTGCTGTTAAAAACTCAACTAAAATATTAAAACAAATGCTTGAAATAATGTAATATACTTTTAAGTAAAAAGTAAAGAGCAAATATACATTTCTGTATATTTGCTCTTTCTTAGCAACTGATTTTTACGTTGTCCGCCAACTGGGTACGCCCACATGTCGTACATTGCTTTAGGGATTTTTACGTTGCCCCTCAACAACTGTATATCTTAAAGATATACTCTTCTGCCGGATTGAAGTGTCAGTCCACTTAGATAACTTTATTGTTTATCTTGTTTATATTATACAACAGCTTGTAAATGTTTGCAAGACGTATTTTAATTTTCTCTATAATTATTTTCAGTACAATATATGCACCTAATCATACTATTCATAGCAAGCCTAAAAAGTCACCTAAAAATAATCTTACAATTATTTTTAGGTGACTTTTAAATGTATTTTATATTTTTAAATTTATATAAGCATTTTCTAGTAATTAAATCCTATTCCAAAGTGAATTTTTTTAATTCACTTTGAAGTTTACGCGATATTTCTTGTAAATTATTTGCATGCTCATTAAGCTCATTCATTGTTGCATTTACCTCTTCTGTGGATGCTGTAACTTCCTCTGATATTGATGCAGACTCTTCTGACACTGCTGCTATATTTTCAACTTGTGCTTTTACTTCTTCTTTATTTGAATTCATCTTCTTATTTAAACTATTAATCTCTTCAATTGCACCTGCTAAAGGTATTATTGAATCAACTATTTTATTAAATATATCTTCAGTTTCTTTTATTGCCTGGCCTTGTTCTTGTAACATGTTTGTACTTTCTACCATAGCACCTTGGGCATTATTTGCTTTAGTATTTATTTCTGTAACAATAGCCTTGATTTCATCTGTAGATGTTTTAGATTCCTCAGCTAATTTTCTAATTTCTTCTGCAACTACCGCAAATCCCTTTCCTGCATCTCCAGCTCTTGCAGCTTCAATACTTGCATTTAAAGCTAGCAAATTAGTTTGTTCAGTGATTTCTGCTATTGCATTTGATATATAGTTTATTTTATCTATGCTTTTTGTCATATCATCTACTAGACTTGTAGATTCCATGGAATTCTTCCTAGTTTTTATGGCTTTATTTATTAAATCTTTAAGTATAACTAATCCTTGAGTGCTTAATTTTTCAGTTTCATTTGATAATTTATTAATATTATTTGTATGTCTATCTACTTCATCTATTCTATCTGACAATTCTTCAACACTTGTTGCAACCTCAGTAGCAGATTGTGCTTGATTTGTAGCTCCAGTCGCAACTTCTTGTATTGCATTTGATACTTCCGATACTGACGCTGTAGTTTCTTCTGACATACTTGATATGTTAATTGATGCTTCAAGTAAATCAGCAGATGTACTTTCAACATTCTTCATTAACTTAGATACATTATCAACCATGAAATTAAAGTTATCACCAATTTGTCCAAGTTCATCTTTTGCTGTAACATTTATTCTTTCTGAAAAATCACCTTCTGCAACTTTATTAAGTGATGCTTTTAACTTATTTAATTCTTTCATAATATACGCTGCAGCTATTATTGAAATACCTATTCCAATAATTATACATATTATTGCTGTAATAAATATTGTTCTTTTCATAGTTGCTACATCATCATTAACTTCTCTGCTCTCTATAACTCCAATTAACTTCCACCCTGTCTCTGGGTTGGTTTCTTGGCATGCATAAAAAGATTCACCATTGTTATTCCAAGTATATACCCCTTTATTTTCACCTTTAGCATTTTTCCAAAAATCTAACTCATCAATATTATCTTCTTCAGATTTGTTATTATCATTATTTACTACAATATCACCATCTTTGTCTACGAGTAAAACAAATCCTGTATCTAATAATTGTATTTTTTTAATGTATTCTTTCATTGAATCTAATGACATATCTATTACTATGACACCTATAAATTGTCCCTTATCGTCTTTAACTGCTTGAGCAACTGTCATTACTTGTTTTCCAGTCACACTATCTTTATATGGTTTAATATATATAACTTTTCCGTCGGCTTCTTTAGCTTTCTTATACCATTCTCTATCTTTATAGTTTAAATCACTTGTAGTCATTACAGCACTATCTAATACTAATTCACCATATTCTCCAGCATAGCCTGCATTAATAATGCCATCTATTGAATCTTTAGTATCTTTAAATAAACCTTGAACATATTTAGATATAAGTACATGATCAGCTTGTGGATTAGATAAATCTTTAATATCAAAATTCCTTGATATTATTGCCATTTGTGTACTTAATGTTCCTAAGTACTGTGAAAATCCTTTGTCTACCTCCTTTATTGTTTGTATACTTGTTGTCTTTAAGTTCTCTTCTAACAGAGCCTTTGATTTAAGTCCAATAATCTGCCCTATTACTAATATAGGTAACATAATCATTATAACAATTCCAATTATAATTTTTCTAAATAACTTACTGTTTTTTTTCATTCATTGCTCCTCCTAATATAATTTTTATTTAATGATTTCACATTCTTTATTTAATATGTAAATTCCCTAAACTATATCTACATGTCCCTCTTTTAATGATTTGATTCATTAAAATGTATATTATAGGATTTCTTCCAATAACTATATAAATAATAATTATATATTATAATAGCATTGTATTTTTTTATGTTCAAGCACTCAAAATAGCAACTTGTAAACATTTTATACTCCCTAAATCTCTTTATATCACCATATATCACCCCTAAGTTAATCTTAATTATTGATTTACTTATTTTGTTTCAAATTATTATATTGACACTAACGTAGAAAATAATAGAATATAAATTCAATAGCCACCTACAAATGGTATTTAAATCATTTGCAGATGGCTAAAAATTTAGTGTGTATTTTTATTTCCATGATATATTTGCATCTTTTCTAGGAACAGTTCTAGCATATTTTATATTTGGATACCCAATTACCATGCAAGTTACAATTTCTTTATTTCCTTCGAGATCAAGTAACTCTCTAATCTTTTCATTTCCTTGTGCTGCCATTGCAAAAAATCCACTAAAAAATGTTCCAAGTCCTTGAGCATTAGTCATGAGTTCCATATTTGAAGATGCTAATGCTGCATTTACTGGTGAATCAGATACTACAAGAATTAAAGCAGGTGCATTAAAAAATAGCTTATCATTCATCTTAGGATCTTCTTTATATCCATCATACATTTTTATCCACATTTTAGCATATCTTTTAAAAGGTATAGTTTGTGGATTTAAATTTTTAAGTATTTCTTCACCTTTGTTCTTAAGGTTTTCCAACACCATTTCCTTTAGTTGTTCAACATTGTCTTTCACTATTATATATGAAACATTTTGACTATTACTTCCGGTTTGAGTAAATCTTCCTGCTTCTATAATTTTTAAAAGTTTTTCTGTTTCTACATCTTTATCTTTAAATTGTCTTACAGTTCTTCTAAATTTTATAAAGTTTAGAAGCTTATCTGATTCTATTTTGAATTCAGCCTCATCATAATCTTTTACATCTTCCATATTATATTCATCAGTAGATACTGCACCTTTAGGACAAATAGCAATACAATGTCCACATTTCATACATGTAATATTGTTAATCTTAGCTTTTCCATCAACTATTTGTATATCATTTGGGAAACAATCCTTGGCACAAAGTCCACATCCCACACACTTTTCGTTATTTACTTTCATCATAATATAATTAACTCCTTTTACCTTTATACTTTTAATAGGTTGTACAATAATTAAAATTTTTTACATTTTACCAATTCATCAACTAAGTTTTCAATTGCTTGTTCTCTGTCTTCTTTATTATAAAAGTCAAAGCCCATTTCGTTTTTTATTTTTTCTGCCTTTAAAAATATGTAATTTATATATCCAGCAATTAAATGATTTTTAATCCAGAGCTTATGCATATTGTCTCCATACAGTTCTTTAAGGCATTTATTATATGATTCTTCTGAACTCAACAAGTGTACTGTCTCTTGATTATTTTCCAAGTCATCTAAAATTGCAATTTTGGAAATTTCAGAATTATCAGCAATAAAATTTACTGCTGCTTTTAAAATAATTGTAAGTCTTTCAATTGGAGATTGTTGCTCTTTAGCCTTCATTTTTTCACTCAAAGTTTTGGTTGCACAAGTCATAACCTTTTTTACTGCCAAGCGAATTAAATTATCTTTGCTTTGAAAATGATAATTTACCATACCATTTCCAAGTTCTGCTTTTTCAGTAATATCCTTAACGGTAATTTCACTTGGTTTTTTACCTTGACATATCATCTTAATAGTTACATCTATCAATCTTTCCTTAGCATCATGTTCTCCCACGCTCTCACCTCTATTCTAAATCATCTCTCCATTTTTGAATGGCATACTGTATATCATACAGTTTATCATTCAGTTTTTTATTTGTCAAATTACTAAAATTAAGTTATCCAAATAAAAAGTATACCTTTAAAGGTAAAGTCTTATTTAAATTTTAACTTTATTTGTATATATTTCTTTTAATTTTCTTTTTACTTTAAACTTATTCTAATGATAATTTGAAATTCAAATAAGAATATATTTCAAAATTCTTATTTACAATTGAATAAAAAAAGAGCATAAACATGAATTTCTGACCTATTGAAAGGTTCTTCATTACAATGTTTTATGCTCTCTTTATTTCTTTTTTTATATCTATTTTTATTAAAATCCGTCTATTCAATCTTTTTATTTCTAAATTGAACTTTTTACGTGAAGAATTATTTTAACTTATGAACAAATAATCCACTTCTTAATTTAGGTTCAAACCATGTTGATTTTGGTGGCATTACTTCTCCGATATCTGCAACACTCATTATATCACTAACTTCTGTTGGATACATCGAGAATGCTATCTTCATATCTTTATTTGCTCTTCTTTCAAGCTCTTTAAGGCCTCTAATTCCACCAATGAAATCTATTCTTTCTGATGTTCTTACATCTTCAATTCCTAATATAGGTGTCAAAACGTTGTTCTGAAGTATTGCAACATCAAGACTATCTATTGGATCTTCAGGATTGTAAATACCATCTTTAGCTTCTAATATATACCATTTACTTTCTACATACATTCCAAACGTATGCTTTTTAGCTGGTTTTACTGGTCCTTCAGTAATTGATTCTGTTACATTAAACTTTTCTTCAAGTTTTTCTATTAATTCAGTTTTAGTTAACCCATTTAAATCTTTTACTACTCTGTTGTAATCCATAACCATCAAATCATTATCCGGGAATGCAACTGCTAAGAAATAATTAAATTCTTCTTCACCAGTATAATCTGGATTTTCGGCTCTTCTCTTAAGCCCAACCTTTACGGCAGATGCTGATCTATGATGCCCATCTGCAATATATAAATAATCAATTTCCTTAAATAAATCAATTAATTCGCTTATGATAATATCATTATCAATTATCCAAACAATATGACTTATTCCATCTTCAGACACAAAATTATATATAGGCGTTCTCTTGCTTTCATTTTCAATCCAAGCGTCTATTATTTCCGATGCAATTTGATCTTCCTTATACGTTAAGAAAATGGGACCTGTATTTGCATCACAATAATCAACATGATTAATTCTATCTTCTTCTTTATCTGCTCTGGTGAATTCATGTTTTTTTATTACATTATTTATATAATCATCAATGGAAGCACAGAATACTATTCCTGTTTGAGCTCTTCCATTCATTATTTGTCTATATATGTACAAGCACGGCTCATAATCTTGAATATATTCTCCATCTGTTATCATTCTATCAAGATTTTCTCTAGCCTTTTCATACACCTTTGGATCATGTATGTTTATTGATGGATCCAAATCTATTTCAGGTCTATCAACATGAAGAAATGAGTGTGGATTTCCAGCTACCATTTCTCTTGCTTCATCGCTATTCATTACATCATAAGGTAAAGCTGCTATTTTTGAAGCTAATTCCGCAACTGGTCTTATTCCATTAAAAGCTTTAACTATCGCCATTGAAAATTCCTCCCAAATAATTATATATTAAAGAATTCCTTAATTACTGAAACTACTTCTTCACCAATTCTTGTTTGAGCTTCTTCAGTTGCAGCTCCAATATGTGGTGTAACGCTAACTTTTGCGTGGTTAATTAATGTTTCATTCTTAGTTGGTTCTTGTTCAAATACATCAATACCTGCTCCAGCAATTTCTCCATTATCAAGTGCTTCAATTAATGCTGCTTCATCAACAACTTTACCTCTAGCGCAGTTAATAAGGTATGCTGTATTCTTCATTAATTCTAATTCTTTCTTTCCAATTAATGAACCTGCTACTTTGTCATATGGTACATGAAGTGAAATAAAGTCCGAAGTCTTTAATACTTCTTCTAATGATACAAAGTCATAATCTAAATCATCATGTTTTCCTTCTATTGTATAATATATAACAGTCATACCTAAAGCAGTAGCTTTCTTAGCTAAAGATTGACCTATTCTTCCCATTCCAATGATTCCAAGTGTTTTACCTGCAATTTCAGTTCCTTGGTATTTCTTTTTATTCCATTCACCATTTCTCATAGTGTAGTTAGATATAGCAATAAATCTTGCTAATGCAAACATATGACCAAGTGCAAGCTCTGCGACTGAATCTGAACTAGCTGAAGGTGTATTTCTTACAGTTACCCCAATACTTTCCCCAGCAGGTATATCTATATTATCTATTCCAACCCCAGCTCTAATAGCTAATTTTAATTTTCCACCTTCTTCTGCTTTAAATACATCAGAAGTAAGCGTTGTAGCTGATCTAATAACTATTGCATCGAAATCTTTTAATTTCTCTCCTAATACGTCTTGTTCAAAATGTTCATTAATAACCTCTGCACCTAATGCCTTTAAGGCTTCAATTGATGCACTTTCTAATCCATCGTTTGTTAATACTCTAATCATTGAAAAAATCCCCCCTAATTTAAATACGCTTATTGCTTTAATATTTTCCTATATAACTTTATAAGAGTTAAAGGCACCTTAAAAATAACCAGTAATATGCTAGTCTATTTTTAGATGTCAAAATATTGCGAAATTTCAAAATATACAAGCCAACATTCCCCATCAAAACTATCTGAATTGTAATTACAAAGATACATTCTAGCCCTAAAATCTCTTCTATACACTCAAATAATTCTTTATGTTCTTAAAATATGGAATCTGTAATTAATTAATCATGAATATTTTAGTTTTTAATTTGTTATATTCATCATCTGCTTAAAACTTGTTTGTTATATTCTACTACGTATTTAATTTTAATTCAATACTTTCTTCTATTGAATCATGATTTTAGTTGATAGTTATATATTTTTTTATTAATATATAGCTATCATTATTAAAAATATATTAAAATCCTTATCTAATTGATATTCAGATTAATCTTAATTAAAAATAGTTTAATATCAGATTCAAATTTAATCCCATGGATGCTACCTTTTAATATATTTATCATTTAACATCATCATTTTCCTAAGTAACACAAAAAAGCTGTTCCAAATACATTTTTTTTGTATTTGGAACAGCTTCATATTTTTATTTTATATTTAACTACTGTAAATTATTTTTTGCCTTCTACATAAGCATTTTTAAAGTAAATGCTATTCATTACAGATACTCTTGCATCCTTAACATAATCTTTTATTCCTATTGTTCTTGTATAGTAGTATAAAGGAATAACTGGCATATCTGCCATTAACATGTCTTCTGCTTGATGTAATAAATCCATTCTCTTTGTAGTATCTAGTTCTTTCTTTGCAGCATTAATAACTGTATCAAACTTTGGATTGTTATATCCAGAGTTATTTTGTGCAGAAGTTGATATAAACATATCTAAGAAAGTCATTGGATCTACATAGTCAGCATTCCATCCATCTCTTGCAATTTCATAGTTCTTTGCAACTCTTGTTGATAAGAATACTTTCCATTCTTGACTTTGAAGTTCAACATTTACACCTATCTTTTTCCACATATCTTGAATAGCTTGCATTGTGTCTCCATGACCACTTTCTGGGTTATAAAGTAATACAAGTTGTGGTAATCCTTGACCATCTGGGAAGCCTGCTTCAGCTAATAATTTTTTAGCTTCTTCTACATTTCCCTTTGGATCAAAGTAAGTAGTTTTGTCTGTAAAATCTTTTCCATCAGCTTCTATAATTCCCTTTCCTACCATACCATGAGCAGGAATTTGTCCACCTTTAGTTACATTGTCAACAATTGATTGTCTGTCTATCGCAAGATTTAAAGCCTTTCTTACCTTTGCATCACTTAAAACTTTAGCAGCATTTGGATCTACTGCTTTTGCTTGTTCTGAAACATTTATTGATAAGTAGTAAGTTGCTAAATTAGGATATGACTTAGCACTACCGTCCTTTATTGCTGTTTGTATGTCTGATTTTGGAACTGTATCAACTATATCAAATTGGCCTGATTTATAACTTGCCCATGCTGAAGTTTCTTCTGCAACTAGTTTCATTGTTAATTTATCTAGTTTTACAGAATCTTTATCATAATAATTTTCATTTTTTTCTAATACTACTTGATCTTTCATTTTATAATCTGTAATTTTAAAAGGTCCATTTGAAACTAAAGTTTTTGCATCAGTTGCCCAATCTTTATTGCTTTCAACGACCTTTTGATTTACTGGATAATAGAATGGTTGTGATGTTAATTCTAAGAAATATGGTGTTGGTGCTTCTAAAGTAACTACTAATGTAGTATCATCAGTTGCCTTAACTCCAACAGCATCTGCACTTCCTTTTCCTGTATTATATGCTTCTGCTCCCTTAAGGTACAATAATTGATATGAATATTCAGATGCTGTTTCAGGATTTAGTAATCTCTTCCATTCATATTCATAATCGCTTGCCTTAAGTGGATCTCCATTTGACCATTTAAGATCTTTTCTTAGCTTAAAAGTATATGTTAATCCATCTGCTGATACTTCCCAGCTTTCAGCATCACCCTTAGTTGCTTTTTCATTTTCGTCTAATTCACATAGACCTGTAAAAGCATTTACTAATACAGTAGTTCCTGTAGTATCTGTATTTAATGCTGGATCTAAAGTTCTTGGATCTGCTCCTAAGTTATACGTTATTTCTTGCTTACTTGCACTTCCTGCTTTATCATCACTTTTAGAACCACAACCAGTTAAGATTGACATTCCAAGAGTTGCTGCTAAAGCTATTGCACATATTTTTTTTGCTTTACTTGTCTTCATTATATATTTCCCCCTTAAAGTTAATTATTTATTATAATACCTACTAACGTTATTATTGCAAAAAAACTTTAGCAGTATACTATTACTTATTGATAAATTTTATTTGTATAATCTACTACATTTTTAATAGATTTATATATTAAATTAATTTTCTATAAAATCAATTAATCATATAAGTGACATGCCACAAAATGCCCCGGTTTAACTTCTTTCAATTCAGGATCTACTTCTGAACAAATTGGTTTCGCATATTTACATCTTCCTTTAAATCTGCAACCTGGTGGTGGATCTATTGGAGAAGGAATATCTCCTTCTAAAACTATTCTTTGACTATTTTTAGCAGCATCTGGATCTGGTATTGGCACTGCTGAAAGTAACGCTTGTGTATATGGATGTAATCCTTCTGAATATACTTTATTACTTTCTCCCTTTTCAACCATTCTTCCAAGATACATAACTCCAATATGAGTTGATATATGTTTAACCATTGAAAGATCATGAGCTATAAAAAGATAAGTTAATCCTAATTCTTCTTGAAGTTCTTCAAGCATGTTTATAACTTGCGCTTGAATTGAAACATCAAGAGCTGATATTGGTTCATCGCATATTATTAAAGAAGGCTCTACAGCCAATGCTCTTGCAATACCTATTCTTTGTCTTTGTCCTCCTGAAAACTCATGAGGGTATCTATTTATATGGTCACTTGCAAGACCAACCTTTGATAAAAGGCTTCTTATTCTTTCTGTTCTTGCCTCTCCTGTTAATAGTTTATGAACATCAAGAGCTTCACCAATTATATCGCCAACAGTCATTCTTGGATTTAATGATGCATATGGATCTTGGAAAATCATTTGCATTTCTTTTCTAAGGGGCACCATATCCTTAACTGAATTTTTTGTTATATCTTTTCCATTAAATATTATTTGGCCTGATGTTGGTTCATAAAGCTTTAATATAGTTCTTCCTGTAGTTGTCTTACCACAACCAGATTCACCTACTAGTCCTAAAGTCTCTCCTCTATTAATTGAAAATGAAACTCTATCTACTGCTTTAACATAACTTTTGCCTTTAAATAAGCCCTTCTTTGCAGGGAAGTATTTGCATAAATCTTTTACTTCTAAAATTACATCTTTATTATCTTCCACTACTTTTTCCTCCTTATAGGTGATTCAACTTTTGGTGCATCTTCATGACATAACCAACATGCCACTTCATGTTTTTCTCCTACTTTAAACTGTGGAGGTTGTTTTTGAAGACAAATCTTCATTGCATAATCGCATCTAGCTGCAAATGGACATCCAACTGGTGGATTTAATAAATCTGGTGGTTGTCCTTCAATCGGAACAAGTTTTTCTTTAACATCTTCCTTAGGATTTGGAATACTTCTTAAAAGCCCCCAAGTATAAGGATGTTTTCCTCTGTAAAATATATCTTCTGTAGTTCCAGTTTCTACTATTATTCCACCATACATTACATTGATTTTAGTACATACGTCTGCAACAACTCCTAAATCATGAGTTATTAAAATTATTGACGTATTAAGCTTTTCTTTTATATCTTTCAACAAGTCTAAAATTTGAGCTTGAATTGTAACATCTAATGCTGTTGTTGGTTCATCTGCTATAATAAGCTTTGGTTCACAAATCAAACTCATTGCTATCATAGCTCTTTGTCTCATACCACCTGAAAATTCATGAGGATATTGCTTCATTCTTTTTTCAGGACTTGGTATTCCAACTAATCCAAGCATTTTTATTGCTTGTATTCTCGCTTCTTTTCTACTAATTTTTCTATGTTTTAATAGAGGCTCCATTAATTGATCCCCTATTGTATATACTGGGTTTAATGATGTCATAGGGTCTTGAAATATCATTCCTATATCATTTCCTCTTATAGCTTCCATTTGAGATTCTTTAATATTTGAAATGTCTCTACCATCAAAATGTATTTCTCCACCTGCAAGTCTTCCATTATCAGCAAGTAGTCTCATAATTGACATCATAGTAACACTTTTACCGCAACCTGATTCTCCAACTATACCTAATGCTTCTCCCTTTTCTAAATAAAAAGATACCCCTCTTACTGCATGAACTTCACCAGCACTAGTTTTAAAGGAAGTTTGTAAGTCTTTTATATCTAATAAATTTTCCATTGTTTATCTTCCTCCTATCTCTTGTTCTTAGGATCTAATGCTTGACTTAATCCATCACCAAAAAGGTTAAACGCTAGTATGATTATACAAATCATTGCTGATGGAAACATTAATTGATATGGATATGAATAAATGCCTTGCATTGCTTCATTTGCTAATGTTCCAAGTGATGCTCTTGGTGCTGCAATTCCTAGTCCTAAAAAGCTTAAAAACGCTTCAGTAAATACAGCTTCTGGAATTAATAATGTTAATGTAACCATTATTGATCCCATGCAGTTTGGTATTAAATGTCTTATTAATATTCTAAAATTTGATGCACCTAATGACTTTGCAGCAAGAACAAATTCTTGTTGTTTTAATTGAAGTACATCTCCTCTTACTATTCTAGCCATCCCAATCCAATATGATATTGAAAGAGCTAATACAATTGTTAAAAGACCACTTCCTGCTGCTCCTGGCTTATTTAAAATAGCCATAAAGATTATTACATATATAGTTAATGGGATTGAAGATATAACATCCACGATTCTCATTAATATAGTATCTACGAATCCACCAAAGAAACCTGCTATTCCACCATATATTACTCCAATGACTAAATTTATAAATGCTGCTAAAACTGCAATAGCTAATGAATATCTTGCTCCATAAAAAATTCTAACGAATATATCTCTTCCAAGATTATCTGTTCCAAACCAATGTTCTGCTGAAGGTTTTAAATAAGTTGCCGATAACTCATTTGCAGCATAATCATATTGAGAGAAAACTGGAATAAAAATAGCTGCAAGAACAACTACTATTATTACAATTAACGATCCTAATGCTAATTTATCTTTTTTCAATCTCGTCCAAGCATCTTTCCAGTATCCAACACTAGGTCTAATTGACACCTCTATTTTCTTTTCTTCTTCGCTTAGAGGAGTAAATAAGTCCTTGTTGATTTTTAATTGGTTTTCCATTCTTTCTCCTCCCTAAACTTCTGTATTTTGTAATTTTATCCTTGGATCAATTACTACATATAATATATCTACAATGAAAGTAAAAAATATTAACATTGTGCAATAAAACACAGTTACTCCAAGTAACATAGAATAATCTCTATTTGTAACTGACTGTACGAATTCATTTCCAAGACCTGGAATAGCAAAAATCTTTTCTGTTACAAAACTTCCTGTTAATATACTTGCTACCAATGGTCCAACATATGTAATTATCGGAATTAATGAATTTCTTAATGCATGTTTAAATATAATTGTACCTTTGCTTAACCCTTTAGCTTTTGCAGTTCTCATGTAATCAGCTTTCAATACATCTATTAACTTACTTCTTGTAAGTCTTGTAATAAATGATAAAGATGCTGCTGATAATGCTATACAAGGCATTATATAATTCTTCCAACCGCTAAATCCAGTTGCTGGCAATATTGAAAGCTCAACAGCCAGTACATATATTAAAACAGCTCCTATTACGAAACTTGGTATCGTAGTACATAAGGTTGCAATGACTACTATTAATTTATCTGGCCATTTTCCATTTTTAAGTGCTGCAAGTATTCCTAGGATTATACCTCCTACTATAGCTATAGCTACTGCTACCATTCCTATCTTTGCAGATGCTGGGAATGATTGAGTTATAGTATCCGATACTTGTCTACCTTTAAAAATCATTGATTCACCAAGATCTCCTTGAACTAAGTTTTTCATATACATTCCATATTGTTCAATTAAAGGCTTATCAAGTCCATATTTCATTTCCATATTAGCTTTAACTTGAGGTGTTAGTTTTTCACCATCGAATGGGCCTCCTGGCATAAGTCGCATTAGAAAAAATGTTACTGTTATTACAACCCATATTGTTAGTAGACTTGTAAAAAATCTTTTTCCAATATATTTTAACATGTGTCCCTCTCCTTCTTTTTCTATTTCTGTTTGTCTATATATTAATTTGTTTAACAATTGAAAAAATATATAATTACGTAAAAGCTGCCATTTATATACATACAGTTCTGTTTTTGACACAAGAGCTTCTATATATACTTAGCGCATTTAATATATTAATAGAGTCATTAAACGCATTTTTGTCATTTAACAACTCCTTCGCCATTTTATTTATCAATATTTAATTTTTTACCAATAAAATTTAACTTATCATCAATACAACATTATAATAATAATATTTTTATCTATAGGTGTCAATATTTTATTTGAATTAGATAATGCAAAATCATATAAACTTTGCTCTTTTTCTTTGTCTTCATTCATTGTCTAATTCCCAACATATTCCATTTACTTTTTTGTATGAAAATATATAAAAAAAATTATAAAAGATATTTATCCAATTTTTAAGACAAATACCTCTTATATTTTATTTATATTTCACTATATTCTAAAACAGTACACTTTAATTATGATTAATCCTCATCATCAAAATATAATACTGATTCTGTTTCCCTACAATACTTGACACACATACATTGAGCTAATTTTCTTGGACATCTATAACATAAACAAGTTAAATCCCCGCCGTTACATTTTCCTTGTTTTAGTTCTGTGCAATCTCCACAGTTCACTCCATTTCCTGCTGGCATAATAATCTCACCACTCCTTTAATTTTAATATACTATTTCAATAGTAGGCCACATGAAAGAAAATAACAAGTCAAATATGCCATGTTAATATCAAAGTTCTTCACCAAATTCCTAATCTATCTTCAGGTTTAACATACATGCTATCTTTTTCTGTAATTCCATATATGTCATAGAATTTTTGAAATTGCGGTAAAACTCCATTTACCCTAAATTTATTAGGTGAATGAACATCTAAATTTAGTACATACTCTGTATATTCCTTTGTTGTTATTTGGCGCCAAGTAATAGCATAACTTTCAAAAAATGCTTTATAATTTGGCATGTCCATCTTATCTAATATATCTAATAGACAAGATACACCTCCAATATCAGCAATATTTTCTCCAACTGTAAGATAGCCATTAATTTTTGATCCCGGCAATACCTCTATCTGACTATAAAAATTTGCTATTTTTTCAGCCTTGGCTGTAAATTGTTCGTAATCTTTTTTATTCCACCAATTATTAAGGTTACCATCCGAATCATATTGTGCCCCAATATTATCAAAGGCATGACTAATTTCATGACCAATAATAGCACCAATCCCACCTAAATTTTCTTCTCTAGTTTTATTAGAATCATAAAAATGCCCTTGAATAATTCCACCGGGAATAATAATTGAATTCTCATTTGCACTATAAAATGCATTAACTGTTTGAGGTGTAAATACATCTTTCTTCTTATCTGCTCGTTGATTTATTCTGCTATATATCTCATCATTTGCAGAAATTCTCAATGTCACTATATTTTCAAAAAGTGAGCCACCTTCTTCATAAGCTTTAATACTTATTTTTGAATAATCAATCCAATCTTCCGGATAACCTATTTTTACATTTAATTTATCCAGTTTATCAATAGCATTTTTCTTAGTTGATGCACTCATCCACTCAAGATTTTCAATTTGTTTCTTATATGTTTCTATGATTTCTTTAGTTATGCTTTCTACATCTTCTTTTGTCTCTTTAGGCACATATCTTTCTGCATAAATCTTTCCAACAGCCATTCCCATCATATAACTTACTGTATCTATTGCATCATCTTCTTTTGATACAGATCCTGTTATTCCAAGTAAACTATTTTCATATTCTTTATTAGCATTCTCAAAATTTTCATTTAAATAATATGATGCAAAAGTCAAATTAATTATCTCTATATAATTCTTTATAAGATACAAGTTTTTTTGTATATATAATTTATTAAATGCTTTTAACCATTTAGGATCTTGCAAAATGATTTTATTTGCTTTATCTACCCCCAAAGAGTTCATAATAGCTGGCAAATTTAAATTGGGTGCTAAATCATTAAGTTCATCTAACGTATATACATTATACACAGCATCAATCAAATTTGAAGTTGTAGATTGCTCTTGCGCTCCCATAATAGATGGTGCTATCAGTCCTTCAAATTTAAACATATTATCTACTTTAGTTTTTGCTTCTTCTTTTGTATATCCACTTAATACTAGAATTTTATTATAATAACTTTCTGTTAATTTTTTATTTCTGACAGTATTTTCTGTAGGATTGGTATATTCATCTGGATTTCCTAAGCTTAATCCTGTAGCGCTTATATACAATATGTTATTTGTAACATCTTTTATATCTCTGTTCACAGAAAACTTTACTGTAGAATTTAATATTTCTTTATTATTCCATAACTTTGTAATATCATCTATTGTTTCTGCTGCCCTAATTTCATCTAAAATTTTTTGAACTGGTTTTAATCCCTCATTATTTCTTGCGGCTACATTTAGTGTATTGTTGTATATATTGATAATTTTCTTTTCATCACTGTTTTGCTTATATTTATCTTTATCAATTAATAACTGATTAATTATATCCTTAGTTTGACTTGTTACTTTTTCTTCAACATCATCAAAAGTAGAGGCAGTTGATTTTCCTTCTTTAATTTTTGTAGTATTCAGCCACTCACTATTTATTACGTCATAAAAATCATCTTGTAATCTTACGCCTTGGCTATTGTCGGTAGTTTGAATCTTTGATTCCACTTCAACTGCTTTAACGACAGTATATGACTCAGGACTCATCATTAACATAAAGATTAATATGCTTACTATAGCACCTAGTCTTTTTATTTTATTCATTTTTCAGCCTCTCTTTCCGCATGGTTTTTGATGGTTGTTATTCTATATGTGCTTTAATAAATACTTTTGTTTAGATTAACAACTGAATATAATCCCAAATTTACCAAAACATTAAGTTTATTAAGTTAAAACTTACCTATATACAAAAACTTTATACTTTAAAAGAAACAACGATAATATTATTTACCGTTTACACAGTATTTTAATTAATAATTAGGCTTGTCCAAATAAATATAACCATATAAGTAGCTTGTTTCATATATTTCTCTATATTTAAATGTTACTCCATGCCACATTGATTCAGATATATAAACTTTTCCGTTTTCAATTTTTTCAACAATTGCAACATGTCCGCTTCCTCCAGAATTTGGCAATTCAGATTTCCATACTGCAATAGATCCCACCCTAGGTTTAGATCCATATTCATATTTCCCACTTTTTTTATTAGCTTCCCACCACTCGTAACCATTACCTATAAATCCTGCATCATTCGGTTCACTTCCAGTAATCTCCCATGCACGCCCCCAAGCATACCATGTACAATTTCCTTTTATCAACTTTCCTCCACTAGAAAATGGTGGTGAAAGCCTTACTTTATAAAAAACATTACTATCTGAATAATAGTGTTCATTATCCAAACTTGGTTCCGTATTCCTTATTTCACCTTTATCCAAATCATTTTCTAAATCTATTTCCTCATTCTTAATAGGATTCTTATCTTCATTTGAACCACTATTTAAATTTGTGCTAGATTCTTGAGTTATAGGCTTTTCAAAGCTAATCCAATTTGAACTTACCCAACCCTTTTTTCCATTAGTACTTATATGATAAAACCCATTTTTTTCATCATCAATAATTTTAACTTCAGCTCCTTTTGCCAAGGATCCTATTTTAGCTGAAGAAATTGATGCTTCTAATCTAATATTTAATGAATCACTATTAGTGGAAACATATGCTATCTTTACTTTGCCATCATTTTTATCACTTTTTATATTACCTACAACCTCTGACTCTGTTTGCATCTGTTGAATTATTCCCTTATCATTTAACATTCTTCCACTATCTGAAAAAGTATAGACTTTTCCATCTATTCCAAGGGTTCCTGTTTCCATTTCTCCACTAGAATTTGTAAAGTACCAATTCCCATTATCATTAATCCAACCAATGCTCATTATTCCATCTTCTTTAAAATGATACCATTTTTCATTAATTTCTTTCCATCCTGTATTTAGCATTCCACCACTAGATAGATTGTACCAATTCTCATTATATTTAATCCAACCCGTACTCATTGCTCCATCTTCTTTAAAGTAATACCACTTTTTATCAATCTCTTTCCATCCAGTAGTCTTAACTGTACCTTCTATCCAGTTCCAATCATTTTTTGAATTATTAATCCATTTAGCTGAAGCTGGTATATAATACATGTTTGTTATTATTAAACTCGTCATTCCTGCTATTATTATCTTTTTAAGAAATTCTTTCTTCACTTATTGTTTTCCCCTTTTTTCTAAATTAAATTATTTTTTATAATTCATTTATCACATGTAATTTTATCTGATAGCTAGCATCCGTGACATTCTCACTTATCTGCTTAACTGGGAGATAACGGTTGCACGCTCCTAGACGAGGTGCCCCTTGGGGTTACATTGTGACCCTTGAGGTTACATTGTGACCCTTGAGGTTACATTGTGACCCTTGAGGTTATAAGTTTAACTAAGATTCTGATGGGGATCAAACCCCACCTGAATCAAGTTTCACTTGATTATCAATTAAATCAGGGTATTTTTTTAAGTCTAGACCAGCAAAATTTAGTTTATTGCATATTCATCCAAAATTATTCTTCATACTTTAAATATTAACTCAAAATTAATAAATTAACAAATATAATTATATTAGTTTAAGTGGTTAAAAATAATAAAAGTGCCTGTCCATTAAATATAACAATTCCTCTTTATATTTAATGGACAGGTACTTCTTTACCTACTATTATTAATTTTTGCAATATCTTAAATTCCTTTAAACTTAAATTTCTAAATTTGATTATAAAAACAGTGCTATTATAATTAATACAATAACTCCTGGAACTCCAAAAAATCCTGCTACCAAAGCTGTAATTGGATTAATTGCTAATGAGAAGCTAACATTTATACCTATCAAGCTAAGATTTGCAATTATAAAGTTTACTACATATAATATAATAACTCCTATTATTCCATTTATAACTATTTTTATTGGCCACTTTAATAATTTTATTGCTAGAAATAATATCACTATTCCTAGCAATCCGTATAATAGATATTGTCCACCCATGTTTAACTTCCCCCACTTTATTTATTCAGCAATTTGCACACTTTTTTCGACTATATAATCGTATCCAACAGTTATGCCCACTTCTCTTGCTATCCCTAGTAAATAATCATACCTTTTTCTTGCAACATTTTCTGAGTAAATCGCTACTTCTATCAAATTTTCATCATTAACATTATTAAACATACTACGTGCTACATTTATTTCCATTTTCGCAATTTCCATATCTTCTATTAATTTTACATACATATTTGGATTATTAGTCTTTTCCATCAGGTGCTCTACAATATTCTTTTTATCCATGTAAATCCCTCCAAAAACTTCTTGTTACTATTTTATCCACACGTTGGAAGGAATATACATATTTTTAGCTTTATAATTTTTCAAATATTTCTAAAGTTCTTTTCTTCCCTCTAGAGCTTTAGATAATGTAACTTCATCAGCATAGTCCAAATCACCACCAACGGGTATTCCAGATGCAATCCTAGTTACCTTAATATCAAGAGGTTTAAGTACCTTAGATATATACATTGCAGTTGCTTCTCCCTCTATATTAGGATTAGTTGCCAATATTACTTCCTTTACTTCTTCACTCATTCTTGAAACAAGCTCCCTAATTTTAATATCTTGAGGACCTCTTCCTTGCATTGGAGATATGTTACCATGTAATACATGGTATACACCATTATATTCTTTAACTTTTTCCATTGTCATAATATCCTTTGGTTGCTCTACTACACATATAGTTCCCTTATCCCTATTAGGATTATCACATAATGGACATGGATCTCTATCTGTAAAATTTCCACATACAGAGCAATATTTAATAGTTCCTCTTGCCTGAACTAATGCATTAGCAAATTCTCTTACTTCATCATCTGGAAGATTTAAAATATGTAATGTTAACCTTTGAGCAGTCTTTTGCCCTATACTTGGTAATTTAGCAAATTCCTCTATTAATTTTTCTATGGCTATTGGATAAAAGTCCATCATAATTTCAGCTTCTCCTTTTATTAATTTTTCATTTAATTATCTAAAAACAATAATTGCATATACAATGTATTTTGATTAATTATTTTCTTAATATAACTTATTACAAAAAAGCATACAGACTGAAGGATAAACCAACATCTCTGCATGCTAATTGTTATCATTATTCTTAGAATAATCCGCCTGACATTCCGCCTGTTAACTTACCCATTTTGCTTGCAGATTCTTCTTCTGCTTTTTTTAATACTTCGTTAACTGCACTCATTATTAAGTCTTCAAGCATTTCTACATCATCTGCATCTACAACTTCTGGCTTTATATTAATTGCTATTACCTCTTTTTTACCATTTATCTTTACTACTACAGCACCGCCGCCTACTGATGCTTCAAACTCTTTTGTTTCAAGTTCCTTTTGCATATCTTCCATTTGCTTTTGCATCTTTTGTGCTTGCTTCATAAGATTATTCATATTACCGCCACCAAAGCCTCCTGGAAATCCACCTTTTGCCATAAAAAAATCCTCCTCTTTCTTAAATATCATTTTTTAATTATAAAACAACTTCTTGCAATTGACAATGTATAATTGACAGCTGACAATTATGTCTGAAAGCCCCAGAAGGAAAGTTCGAAGAACCAAATTTAAGATTCGGGCTCTTACTTTTCCTTTAAAATTTCTAAGAAAATACTTTTTCAAAAGTTATAAGAATTTGTTCCTTAATTGTTAATTGTTATTATTCATCGTATATTTCAAATGGTATTCCCTCTATTGTTTCCTTTAATAATTCTTCTTTATTTTTATTTTCTTTATCTTTTTTTACCACATAGTCTACTATTATTTTTTCTTTTAATGCCTCAGAAAATACAGCATTTACAATATCTTTATATTCTGATTTTTGCAATCTATCTTTATTAAATGCGTACATTGCCTCATACTCTAAAGTAACTACTCCAGCCTTAAAACTATAAGGTTTAGCTGTAACAATTGATGCATAAACAATCATTGCTCTTTTTGCTTTAAATTTTTCTAATATTTCAGTCCATGCCCTACCAACATCGTCAAGAGTTAACGCTGAATTACCATTAACTTGGGAATTTCCTTTATTGCTATCATTAGCATTATCTTTAGCTATAGTTTTTTTGATTTGATTTCCCTGAATTGCAGTAGAATTCATTTTAGTATTTACAGAATTTGAATTTTCATGTGCTGCTTCACCTTGAATAATTTGTATTTTTCCACTTTTTAATGATTCCTCAAGCTTATTTATTCTTGATAATATAACTTCATTTGAAGTATCATATTCAATTTTACACATCTTTATAATAGCAAGTTCTAGATATAATCTACTTTGTTTACTTGCTTTTGAATTCATTTCAGCATCTTGAAGTATTCTAATATCCCTCATTATTTCTTCAACTCTAATTTTCTGACCTTGTTCCTTAATCATGGAAATATTCTCAAGGGACATATCTAAAACTTCTTCTGGATTATTTGTAACCTTAACCATGAGCAGGTTTCTAAAATGGGATATTAAATCCTTTATAAATAGTTGCATATCCTTACCTGAATAAACTAACTTATCAATTATAACCATACATTTTTCAATACTTCTATCTACAATTGCATAAGTTATATCAAATAAATATTCATTAGTTACAAGCCCTAATATACTAACTAAATCTTCATAATTAATTTGTTTTTCTCCCATAGCAATTGCTTGATCCAATATACTTACTGCATCCCTCAATGCACCATCACATACTCTTGCAATTAAATCTAAACTTTTTTGTTCATAATTTATATTCTGAGCATCAGTAATCCTTCTAAGTAGAGTAGAAATCACATTTTGATTTATTCTCTTAAAATCAAATCTTTGACATCTAGATAAAATTGTTATAGGCAATTTTTGAGGATCTGTAGTTGCCAATATAAATATTACATTTTTAGGCGGTTCTTCTAAAGTTTTTAGAAATGCATTAACTGCTCCCACGGATAACATATGAACTTCATCTAATATATATATTTTATATTTAGCTTCTTGTGGTGGGTATTTAGTATCATCTATAATATCTCTAATTTTATCAATACCATTATTAGAAGCTGCATCTAGCTCTGTTACATCAATCGCTAATGCTTCATTTATCTTTATGCACATTTTGCACTTATTACATGGCTCTCCATTATGTAAATCAAGGCAATTTACTGCTTTTGCCATTATTTTTGCAGTGGATGTCTTTCCCGTTCCTCTTGTTCCACAAAAAAGATATGCATGTGCAATTCTATCATTTAAAATTTCGTTTTTTAATGTTGTGGTTATGTGTTCTTGCCCAACAACATCTTCAAAAATCCTTGGTCTCCATTCTCTGTATAGTGCTGTATAACCCACAGGCTCTCACCTCGCTATTTTCTTAAGCCCATGAAGAAAATAACACGCCTACAATGAAACCCATATTTCAGGCTGTTATTTCTTGAATGTGCTTAAATATAAACTTATTATACACCACTAAATGAATAATTAGTATAAGGACTCATTAAATATTTGTTCTCTACTACTTTAATCTAATGACTAAGATTTATTAATGTTATAAATTATATCTCATATGTATCACATCTTGAACTTGTTATTTTTTATATCCCTAAGTCATTATTATGTGCTAAAATAATGAAAGAATATATTTGAAAAATTATTCAAAAAGCACAGGATAATTAGGAGGAATACATAAAAATGAGCTTATATGATGATAAATACTTATCTATTGCTAATGATATATTAGAAAATGGATACCTTGATAACAATAGAACTGGAATGCCAACTTATAAATTACCTCATCAAATCATGCAATTCAATTTAGAAAAAGAATTTCCTATACTAACAACTAAATTTGTCGCTTTTAAAACTGCCGTTAAAGAACTTTTATGGATATTTAAAGATCAATCGAATAATGTAAAAGATCTTCAAGCACAAAACGTTAAAATTTGGGATGAATGGATGATGGAAGACGGAACTATTGGAACCTCTTATGGCTTTATAGTTAAAAAGTTTAATCAAATGGATAATTTAATCGAGGCTTTAAAAAATAATCCTCAAGACAGAAGAATGATGCTTAATTTATGGCAAATACCATATTTAGATGGTGGTGCATTGTATCCTTGTTGTTTCCTTACAATGTGGGATGTAACAGATGGAAAACTAAACTGCATGCTTGTACAAAGAAGCGGTGATTGGCCTCTTGGAGTTCCATTTAATACAAGTCAATATGCAGTACTCGTTCATTTACTAGCTCAAGTTACAGGACTTAAGCCTGGATTGTTTACTCATGTTATAAACAATGCTCATATATATAAAAATCAAATTGAAGGTGTGAAAATTCAATTAACAAGAAAAAATGATGCATATAATGCTCCTAAGCTTTGGATTAATCCTGAAATTAAAAACTTCTATGACTTTACACCAGAGGATATAAAGCTTGAGGGTTATGAACATCATGACGCAATCAAAATGGAAGTATCAGTATAATAAAGTTTTAAGGAGGACTAATAAATGATATCAATAAGTGTTGCTGTTGCAAAAAATAATGTTATTGGAAAAGATAATAAATTACTATGGCACATCTCAGAAGATTTAAAGAGATTCAAACAAATTACTTCTAACAAAAAAATGATTATGGGAAGAAAGACTTTTGAATCATTGCCTGGAATTTTACCAAATAGAGAACACATAATTGTAACTAGAGATGAGAACTTTAGCGTTGATTCAGATAAAGTTACAATAGTTCATGATTTAAATTCACTGCTTGAAAAATATTCAAATTGCGAGGATGAAATCTTTGTAATTGGTGGATCAGAAATTTATAAGCAACTCCTTCCTTATACGCAAAAAATATATCTAACCAAAATAGATGAGACTTTTGAAGGTGATACATATTTTCCTGAAATTAATTATGATGAATTTAAAGCAGAGTATGTTTCTGAACAACTTATTGATGAAAAAAATGGTCTTAAGTATACATTTATAGATTTAGTAAGAAACTAAAACTGGAGGATTTTGTATGAAATTTATAACTTTTAAGTATGATTATATAGAGCAAGTTGGAATTTTAACTAAAGATGAACAAGGCGTTTATCCATTAAAAAGCCTTGGTTCAAATTATAATAATATGAATGAGTTAATAGAAAATATAACTGATGAAGAAATGAAAAATTTGAAATCAATACTTGAAAAAGGTTCTATAGAGATTCTTTCTATTAATGATATTTGCAAGATGGCTCCAATTCCTAATCCTAAACAAGATATAATTTGTTTAGGCATTAATTACATGGCTCATGCGGTGGAATCTGCAAGATATAAAAAAGAAGCTTTCGGTGGTGATAGACCATATGCAGTTTATTTTTCAAAAAGAGTAAATATTGCAACTGGAGATCAAGATTATATTCCAAGCTATCCAGAAATTGTCGATAGTTTAGACTATGAAGCCGAACTAGTAGTAATAATTAAAAAAGATGCCAAAAATGTTGCTAAAAAGGATGCTTATGACTATGTGTTTGGATATACTGTTATGAATGATGTTAGTGCAAGAAATCTACAGACAAGACATAAACAATGGTACTTTGGCAAAAGCTTAGATGGTTTTACACCAATGGGACCTTCCATTGTTACTAAAGATGAATTTGTAAATCCACCTGTACTCCAAATATGTTCTAGAGTTAATGGAGAGTTAAGGCAAAATAGTACAACTGATCTTATGATAACTTCAATTGAAGATGTAATTCATGAGTTATCTCAAGGAGTTACTTTAAAAGCTGGAACTATTATTGCAATGGGAACTCCTGCAGGTGTAGGCATGGGTTTTGAACCACCAAGGTTTTTAAAATCTGGAGATATAGTAGAATGTGAAATTGAAGGCATCGGTTGTCTTAAAAATATTATAAAATAGAAAAGAAAATGAGGGTATTTCATAAATGAAATGCCCTCATTTTCTTATCCTATTGTATGTCCTATGTTAATCCTATTGAAGAATAACCTGATTAAAGTTCTTAATTGTAATTAAATATTAAAATAGACCATGCACCTCGCTTTGTTATTAGTTCTCTATACGTTACTTCTGCAGTTAGCTCAGACCAGATTGATCCACGGCACATGAAAGGAACCACTTATCGCTGCTTCCTTCCAGATCTGACGAGGTTCATGGGCTTCCATTGCGTGGGACCCAGTCATCAACACCACTTACAAAAGTCAGACTATAGATTGCTAATATCTAAGCGAGGAATTAAATCCTGCTATAGCGGATTGCAGGTTACAGGGCACCGCTGACTCCCCA
Organism: Clostridium beijerinckii; assembly: GCA_003129525.1. Taxonomy (NCBI): domain Bacteria; kingdom Bacillati; phylum Bacillota; class Clostridia; order Eubacteriales; family Clostridiaceae; genus Clostridium; species Clostridium beijerinckii. The sequence goes on from CP029329.1 coordinate 843,109, forward strand.
TCTAGCATGGCAATGGTGGAATGTTGAGGGCTTGAACCTCAAAATTTTCTTTATCAAGAAAAATTTCCGTCCCCAATGTGGACGCCAAACCATATTTACCAAATACTATTTTTAATACTTGTTAATGATAACATATAAGAATAGCAAATTCAAGGATATTCTTTTTGGCTTTATATTAAATTTCTTCCATCCCCCATAATTACTTTTTAACAAGGATAATATGTTCCTTTTCCACTTCTGCTAAAGCCTCAAAAATTTTAAATAAATTATTATCATTAACTTCATTTTTGTACTTTTCATAATAAGCTACAGCATGCTCTTCCTTTTGCTTTGCTAATTTTAAAAGAGAATTATCATTATCATATTTATCATAATTTATTTTATTTAAATTCGGAGTTCTCGTGAATCCACCTAGTCTCTGATGTATCTTAGAATGAAATATTTCTATCTTTGCTAATGCTTTAAATATTTTTTTAACTTCATCATCCTTTGACATCATTGCTGCTGTATTGTAAAAATCACCATTAAAAAGTTCAAGTTTAACAGCATGATCTAGAATCTTTAAAGTATTTTCATTGAGTAAATTACTTTCCACTGTAATGATTTCATTTTCTACATCTAAATATTTCTTGCTTACACCACAAAATGGACAATATATAATATTATTTATAGAATTCTTATCATTAAAAGCTAATTCATTAAAATTATAATTTTTTTCGTTTATTTCCATACCACATATTTTACACTTCAAATAATTCACCACTTTCCAATTTCATATATATTTTAACATATTTTTTGTATAAGTGGCTACTCTGATTTTAATCAGGTAATCATGACCTATTTGAATGTAGATTATTTCTTACAACATATATATTAACATTGCTAATTATCTATAATAATGTTAATATATAAAATATATTTTAGGCGATGGAGTTCGCCTTAATTTCGTAACGCTAAAGGCTCCTACAAAACAACGAATGACGTTATTTTGTAGGAGTTTTTTATTTAGACACATTCAAAAAATAACAAATCAATATGCTAGTCCTTTTGACTCGCATTTTCTTTCACAGGACTCAAACACCTTATGAAAATGACTGAGAGGAGAAAAAATGATTAAAAAAAATCAACAAAATAAATTTACATTTCTTAAAAACTCTACTATCAGTACAATTATTGGAATATCATTTTTAAAATGGGTATTTATAGGATCAATTGTTGGTACTTTAACCGGAATAGCGGCAACTTTATTTTTGAAAAGTTTAGAGATTGCAACAGATTTAAGAAACAGTAATCCATGGTTATTGTTTCTTCTGCCAATAGGCGGTGCTTTTGTTAGTTTTATATATTCCAAGTATGGAAAAAGTTCTTCAAAGGGTAATAATTTAATCATAGATAAAATTAATGAAAATGCAGATAATATCCCTCTGCGCATGGCTCCTTTGGTTTTTTTAGGGACTTTTATAACACACTTATTCGGAGGTTCTGCCGGAAGAGAAGGTACTGGTGTACAAATAGGTGCAAGTATATCAGAAGGCATTGGACGCTTATTTAGATTGGATAAAATCGACACTAAAATTATTCTAATGTGTGGAATTAGCAGTGGATTTGGTTCTGTCTTTGGTACTCCACTTGCTGGAACTATATTCGGGTTAGAAGTTGCAGCACTTGGATCCATGAATTATAGTGGATTAATACCTTGTTTTACAGCTGCTTTTGTAGGAAATTGGGTGACAGAAATTCTTGGTATTCATCATTCACACTATAATATATTAGGAATTCCTGATATTACATATACTGTAGTCTTGAAAGTTATAATTGCCTCAATCTTATTTGGACTTATTAGTAAATTATTTAGTGAATTAACACATAAATTAAAAGCTTTATTTTCTTATAGCTTTGAAAGTGCAACTTTTAAAAGTGTGGTGGGTGGGTTTATCATAATCATTTTAACATATATAGTTGGAACAAGAGATTACCTTGGACTTAGCATTCCATTAATTTCAGATTCATTTACTGAACAGGTTAATCCTTTTGCATTTTTAAATAAACTTATATTTACATCTCTTACTTTAGGCACTGGATTTCAAGGTGGTGAGGTTACACCTCTATTTGTAATAGGTTCAACCTTTGGAAATACTTTATCAAGTATTCTTCATATTTCACCTTCATTTTTAGCGTGCTTAGGTCTTATTGGAGTATTTGCAGGCGCAACTAATGCACCAATTACCTCTTTCATTTTAGGCATTGAAATGTTTGGTTCTCAAGGTAGTGAATATATGTTTATGACTTGTGCAATAAGTTATTTATTTTCAGGTCATTCAGGGATTTATATTTCTCAGAAAATTAGCACAAGCAAAAGTAAATTAGTCGAGGTACCTAAAGACGCTACTCTTTCCCATTATATAAAATAAAGGGGTAAGAATTCATTTCAGTCACTTATGATTTGTTAATACTACTAGCAAATCATAAGTAATTTAATAAAAACTTATCCCTTTATTTCTTTTTATTAATCTTTATTTTTTAAATGAATAACCTTAATAACTAAAGTAAATATTACTAACAAACTTAATACTAAGATTAATTCAATCATAAAAAGTTCTTCAGGCAATGCATTTATTATCGGATCAGTTACCGAATCAAAAATCCAATAGTCATTTCTAAAAAATATTTTATGAAAAAAATAAAATGTCTTAGAAAAATCCATTACTACCATTATAGAAACAGAAATGAATATTACTGTTATTATATTTACACTATTATTAAAGCTTTTTATAAGCATTTTACCCAAATTATTATTTTTATTATTAATTATTTTAAAAATCATTATAACAATGAAAATAATACTAATTGTATATAAAAATATAAATATTTGTTTCACTTCATAAAAATGAATTTTCCCAAAACTACTCATAGGTAACTTATTAAGTACTAATTCATTATTCAATGGATTTTGAACATAGTAAATTATTCTTTTATAATTATCCATTAATATGTCTGTTGATAATCCAGTATAATTATTTAATTCATATTTGTGGATTACATATCTATATACAACTGTCACATTTAGAACACCTAAAACTGCAATAGCGATAATAGAAATTGCATAAAATATATCTCTCAAAAGATTAAAAACTAACTTTTGTATTGTTGCACAACTATTATTATATATAATAAATTCACTTCCTTAATAAGAGTTTTAAATACTTTTTAATACTCTATATTCATAGTGTTTCTGTTATTATTTAAATACTTTTATCCGTTCTTCTAATCCATTATATTTCTTTTCATTAGGTGTTGCAGTGGGTTTTCCAAATGGCATCTGAGCAATTAATTTCCAGTTATTAGGTATCTTCCATTCATTCTTTACATCTTCTTCAATAAGTTCATTATAATGTTGTAATGAAACACCGAAGCCTTCAATTTCTAATGAAGTCCAAATAACATATTGATGCATTCCATTCGTTTGTTGAGACCAAATCGGAAAGTTTCCTTCGTATAATGGAAACTGCTCTTGAAGAGATTTAATTGTACTATTGTCTTCAAAAAATAAAATTGTTGCATATCCATTACTAAATGAATTTATTTTTTCTTCAGTTGAGCTGAATTTATCAACAGGAATAATCTTTCTTAAAGCTTCCTTCGTAATATCCCATAACTTGTCGTGTTGTTTATCTAGCAATAGAATTACTCTTGTACTTTGTGAATTAAATGCTGATGGAGTATGCTTTACTGCATGATTAATTACTTCTTTAATTCTTTCATCTGAAACAACTGTTTCTTTGCTAATCCCATAAAATGAACGTCTCTCTGCTACTGCATCATAAAAATCCTTTTTCATATCAATCATATCTCCCATCTTTGATTTGTTATTTTCTTTTATGTCTCATAATAATTTTATAATAAAGCCATTTATAATTTAAAAATTATAAATGGCTTTATTGGCAACTTTTAATATATTAAAGTGTATTTTTTTCCATTGATATATTAACCTCAATCACCATCTCATTTACTCCCATTTCAATGCAAACCACTTTATCAGAGCTTGCATTTGCAGTAAATTCTCCATGAATAAGAGTTGGTGTGGATATATTTATATTTATATTATCATTTGAAAAGTTGGTTGCCACATTGGCTGTTAACATATTTGTAAGTTCTGAAATTGCACTTTGTGCTAATTCATCAAAGTTATCTACGGGCATTCCCATCATCATTGTAGATGCAATTTTTTTTGCATCATTTAAACTAAGTCCATAAATAACATTTCCTCTAATGTCACCAATAATACCCACAATAATCATAACTCCTGGACTTTCTATAAATCTACCTTTCAATCTCATTCCTTTTTTCTCCACATTAGTTAAACCCAATTGGGGCATAACACTTGCAAAAGAATTCAAAATAGGATTTATATAATTGACATCCATTCACCTTCACCTCTTCCAAAACCTATACTTATTGACAAATCCCCAAATTGAGTTTTTGCATTTGCAGCATAAATAGCCTCTAATTCTGCTTTTGATATACTAATTGATTCTCCATGAAATGTAGTTGGTGGTGCAACCCTTAGTCCTAATACTTTGTTCTTTTTATTTATCATTGAGCATGCATTTCCTGCAATCATATTTGATATTTCAGCCATAACATTAAGAATTTCTTCATTATCTTTAGGCTCTCTTTTAATTAAATTTTTTGCTATATTATGTGCAGATTCAAATGACATATCAACAATCATTCTTCCTGAGTATTTTCCTATAATACCCATAATTATTGAAATACCTGCACTATGTTTTTCTACATTAACATTACTTTCATCTGTGATTTGCGGAATTGTTTTAGTAAGTTTATTAAAAACATTTAATAGAGATTCTTTGAATATTGCAGAATAGAATCCTTCTAGCTCTAAAAATAATTCCTCATCTACCATCACTCTATTTATTAATAAAGTTAGTTCTTCTGCCTCAACTGGTTTTTGTGCATATCCAGATACATGAGTTTTTTTAGCTTTTCTTACAATTTCATCATCCATCATCGAACTAACAATTATTACTTTAATATTAGAATTAATTTTATGTATTTCTCTTGTACATTCAAATCCATCAGTTCCTGGAATAGTCATATCCATTGTTACTAAATCTGGTTTTGTATTCATAACTACTTCAATTGTTTCTGCTAAAGAACTTGCTTCTCCTACAACATTAAACCCATTCTCTGTTAACACATCTCGTAACAAAGCAATTTGGAAAGGAGAATCATCAACTATAACAATATTTACATTTTTCATAATCCCATACACCCCTTTATCCCTAAAAATTATATTTAATTCTTATAACTTAAATATTCAATATGTCTATTTACTGACAATTAACCCTATTATTATTATATTTTAAAATTCAACAATACTCAATAAATTTCAGAATATTATAATATTTCTCTCTTCTTTTAGACTAATAATATATTAAAACTTTTACATTTATCATTATTAGTTGTTCTTATTAATGTACGGTACTTCAATTATATCTAATATAAACATAAACACAGGAATTCCAACAATTAATCCTAATATTCCAGCAATATGTTCTGATACTATAAGTATACTTAACGTATAAAATATAGGTAACTTAGTTTTTGCCGACATTAACTTTGGATTTAATATGTACGCTTCAATTGCATGAAGTAATGCAATCATAATAAGCACATATACAACTTGAACTAATCCTCCATTATTAAAAGCAACTATGCTTAATGGTACTAATGATATTATTACGCCTGCTACAGGAATAAGGCCAAGCAACATTACCATCATTCCAAATCCTAATAGATGAGGGAATCCAATTATCCATAATCCAATAGTAGATAGTACACCATTAATTGTAGCTATAACTATTTGTACTTCTATAACTTTACCAAATGAAGAAATAAATTTTCTCCCTAAAAATTGAAGTTCACTATAAATTCCAGATATTTTACTTTGTCTAAATTTAGATGTAAATTGAATTATCTTGTCTTTTTCTAAAAGGAAAAAAATACTTAAAATTAAAGCAATTACAATATTAATTCCTATTTTACTTATATTAGAAATAGACTGTACAATGTAATTTATGCCTTCTGTTGAAAAGATACTTCCATAAATTTGGTCTAATTTTTCTTGTATCAAATTAATAAATTGATTATTTTGTGGAGAACTATAAATTTCATTTATTTGTCTAACAACCTGTTTAAATTCTTGAATAACTAGTGGTAAAAAATCTATTATTATTATGAATAGCATAGCTGTTACAACTAAAGAAACTGTCAATATCATTACTTTATAGTTTATCCTTATTTTATTATCAAGTTTAATTATTAAAAATTGAGAGACATTATCAATTAAATATGTAAATACAAAAGTTAAAAGCATCAAACTAAGCATGTCTTTCATTGCATATAAAAATATAAATACTATTAATAATGTTATAAACCTTTTAAAAACTTGGCTTTTTATAACTTGCATCATATTTGGCATCAATACTACTCCTTGCATATCTTATGATTTTAAATTTGAATAATTTATATAAATATTGTAACTCTTATATATAAATATCCCTATATTAATACTAGCAGTTTTACTTTTCTATGTAAATGATTTTAAACTATAATATATATAAATACTAAAATACAGGATAAGATGTCAGATTTTCTTATCCTGTATTTTAGTATGCATTTTTTAATTATATTATCTTTTACCCTATAAAATCTTTTAAACACCCTATAAATTGCCCTTCATAATAAGTTCCGAGTTTATGATCCTTTATTTTCACTTTAATATTGGAATCAACTCCACTTTCTACACAATACGTTGCAAAAAAACTGATTTGTTTCTTTCCTGTTGTTCTTGGATCAAGCGCTGGTTCGCCTTCTAGTGTATAAAATTCCTCACCGTCCAGTTTTACAAATCTTAATGCACTATCATAATCAATTTCTTTTTTATCTTGTGAAGACATAATGAAAGTATGATGAAAATTATGTCTTTCTGCTGTTTTATGATCATAACTTTCTATATAACCATTCTTAAGTACAATCCCAATAATCGGCATGAAGTTTTCTATATTAAAGTCCTCCTTTAAAAATAAGAGACTGTTTCAAAATTAGACTTTTGAGACAGCCCTCCTATTTAACTATATTGTTTTATCTTATTCCTAGTGAATGTAGCTATTTGTACATTGCTGAAGTATCTCTTCAGGGCATTAGTTAAACTAATTTGAACTGAAGTACAAAACTTACTTTGAAAATTTTACTTTATTTTTATTAATAATTCACCGGTTTTAACTTGTTGACCTTCTTCTTTAAGAACAGATTCAATTATTCCTGCACTAGAAGCTACTATATTTGTTTCCATCTTCATTGCTTCTATTACAAGTAAGCTTTCACCTTCTTTAACTTCATCGCCTTCTTTAACAAGCACCTTAATTATAGTTCCAGGAATACTTGCTCCAATTTCTAATTTATCTTCAGGGTCAGCCATTTTGGTACTACTATTTTCGTTTGAATTACCTAGGATTCTTTCAGTTTTATCTTTTATTTTTATTTCTCTTCTGTTTCCATTGATTTCAAAGTCTAAAGTTCTATTTCCTTCTGCATCTAATTTTCCAATTTCGATTAATTGGATAATCATTGTCTTACCTTCTGCTACTTCGATTTCACTAGTTTCACCTTCTGCAAGTCCATGGAAGAATACATCACTACCCATGCGGCTTACATCTCCATATTCTAATACTGATTTTATAAATGCCTCAAATACATCTGGATACAGTGCATAACTTAGCACATCTTTTTTACACGGATTGAACTTATATTCTTCTTTTAAATATGCTTCAATCTTGTCAAAATCCTCTGGTGGTAATAATTCTCCTGGTCTAACAGTTATAGCTTCCTCACCCTTTAAAACAATCTTTTGCAATTCCTTAGGGAATCCACCTTCTGGTTGACCCATCATTCCTTTAAAATATGAAACTATGGAATCTGGGAATGCCATATTCTTTGCTTTTTCATTTATGTTCTCAGGAGTTAAATCATTTTGAACCATAAAGATAGCCATATCTCCAACCATTTTTGATGAAGGAGTAACTTTTATTATATCTCCAAGCATATCATTTACTTTTTTATACATATGTTTTACATCATTAAATCTATGTCCAAGACCAAAACTTTCAACTTGTGGTTTTAAATTTGAATATTGACCACCAGGTATCTCAAATTTATAAATTTCAGCACTTCCTGATTTTAAGTCTGATTCAAATTGACTGTAAACAGGTCTTACAGTATCCCAGTAATCAGATATCTTTTGAATTCCAGTTAAATCAATACCTGTATCTCTATCTGTATTTTCAAGAGCTGCTACAATTGAATTTAATGCAGGTTGACTTGTAAGTCCTGACATACTATTAAAAGTTGTATCAATAATATCAACCCCTGCATCCGCTGCCATTAATACTGTAGCAACTCCATTACCAGTAGTATCATGAGTATGAAGTTGAATAGGAATTGAAATTTCATCTTTTAATGCAGTTATAAGTTTTTTAGCTGCATAAGGTTTAAGTAAAGCTGACATATCCTTTATAGCAAGTATATGAGCACCCATTTTTTCTATTTCTTTAGCTTTATCTACATAATACTTAAGGCTATATTTATCTCTATTTTCATCTAAAATATCACCAGTATAGCATAGAGCAACTTCTGCAACTTTTCCACATTTTAATACTTCATCTAATGATGTTTCTATACCTTTTAACCAATTAAGTGAATCAAATATTCTAAATATATCTATTCCACTTGTTGCAGATTCTTTTATAAATTCCCTTATAACATTATCAGGATAATTTTTATAGCCTACACCATTTGCTCCTCTAAGAAGCATTTGGAACATAACATTTGGAATTCTTTTTCTTAAAGATTCAAGTCTCTTCCATGGAGATTCCTTTAAGAATCTGTATGCAGTATCAAATGTAGCTCCACCCCACATTTCAAGAGAGAATAAGTCATTTCCATAAACAGCTGTTGCTTTTGCAATATTTTTCATATCTTGAGTTCTAACACGAGTAGCCATTAATGATTGTTGCGCATCTCTCATTGTTGTATCTGTAAGAAGTAGTTTCTTTTGATTCTTTATCCATTTAACTACACCTTCTGGTCCTTCTGCATCTAATATTTGTTTTGTACCACTCAAACCATCTAAAGTAAGTATATTAGGAATATCAGGTACATCATATTCCTTTTTTATTCCCTTAGTTTCATTTACTATTTTTTGACCAATGAAATTTAAAATTCTATGTTCTTCATCAGTTCTTGGTTTTATATCAAATAATTGTGGATTGTCTGATATAAAGTTAGTATCACATTCACCCTTTTGGAATTGATCATTATTTAATACATTTATTAAGAAATCTACATTAGTTTTAACACCTGTAATAGTTAATTCTTTAATTGCACGTATAGATTTTCTAACTGTATCTTCAAAGGTTCTTGAGTATGCAGTACTCTTTACAAGTAAACTATCATAATAAGGGCTGATTACCGCACCACTATATCCATTTCCTCCATCAAGTCTTATCCCAAAACCTGATCCACTTCTATAAACGTCAATCCTTCCTGTATCTGGAGAGAAATTATTTGAAGGATCTTCTGTAGTTACCCTACATTGAATTGCAAATCCTCTTGGTCTTATATCGTCTTGAGAATATATTCCTACTTCTTCAGAATCTAAACTAAATCCTTCTGCAATTAAAATTTGACTTTGAACTATATCTATTCCTGTAACCATTTCAGTAATTGTATGTTCAACTTGAACTCTTGGATTCATTTCTATGAAGTAATGATTACCATTCTTATCAACTAAAAACTCTAATGTTCCTGCACTTCTATAGCCTACAGATGTAGCTATTTTTAATGCATCCTCACATATTTGTGCTCTTTTTTCTTCTGTCAAAGATAATGCTGGTGCAATTTCAATAACTTTTTGATGCCTTCTTTGAATAGAACAATCTCTTTCATAAAGATGTACTATATTACCATACTTATCACCTAAAACTTGAATTTCAATATGCTTTGGTGCTTCTATATATTTTTCAATGAACATATCATCTATACCAAAAGCTTTTTTAGATTCATTTTTAGCGCTTCTGAATGATTCTATAAGTTCATTTTCACTTCTTACTATTCTCATTCCTCTACCGCCACCACCAGCAGCAGCTTTTATCATTACAGGATATCCACACATTTTAGCTATTTCAGTAGCTTCTTCTTCTGAAGATATTGCTCTTTCCACACCTGGTATTACTGGAACCCCAGCATTTTGAGCAACTATTTTTGATTGAATCTTATCACCTAATTGTTCCATCATTTCTGCTTTTGGACCTATGAATTCTATTCCAGCTTCTTCACATCTTCTAGCAAATTCAGAATTTTCAGATAAGAATCCATATCCTGGATGTATAGCATCTACGTGCTTTTTTAATGCAAGACTTATTATTTCATCAATGTTTAAATAAGCTTCAACTGGACCTTTATTTTTTCCAATTAAATATGCTTCATTAGCCTTAGTTCTAAAAAGAGATAATTTATCTTCCTCTGTATATATAGCCACTGTTCTTATGCCAAGTTCATGACATGCTCTAAATATTCTTATTGCTATCTCGCCTCTATTGGCAACTAGTACTCTTTTAAATTTTTTCCCCAATTAAAATACACTCCTTTAATATGTCTTGATTTTTTATTTATAAAGCATGAATTATTTTTTTTGCACAGTAGCTTATCAAAAGCTAATTATGCAATTTTCACAACTCATATGTAGTCATTATATAATTTTTTCATTCAGAATTAATATATTAGATTATAACATATTTCATGCTATTTTACACATATTTTTTATCTTTTCTATTAATTTTTACATGATTTTTATTGTAATATTAATTTATTTTTTTTAAGAATATGAATTATTTTTTTTTTGTTCTTTCATTTTTCTGCAATTCAATTATAATTTATTAAATTAATTTTAAGCCAATTCTGATGTACAATTTGGACATCTTGTTGCATCAATGTGAATTTCACTGTAGCAATGTGGGCATTTTTTCTTGTTTTCAATAGGTTTTTCTTCTTTCTTTTTTGAAAATCTATTAATTTGCTTTATAACTATAAAAATTGAAAAAGCTACTATTAAAAAATCTATTATATTATTTATAAATAAACCATAGTTTATTGTAGAAACACCTGCATTTTTAGCTTCTTGTATAGTTGTATAACTTCCACTTCCTAATGCAAAAAACAAATTAGAAAAATCAACTTTACCCATTAACATACCTACTAAAGGCATTACGATATCATTAACTAAAGATGTAACAATTTTACCAAAAGCCCCACCAATAATAACACCGACTGCTAAATCTACTATATTTCCTTTCATTGCAAATTCCTTAAATTCTTTTAACATATTAATATCGCTCCTCTTAATTGCTTTTATTATCTGTTACTTTAACTCTTTTATTCTTACTATATAATTTCAAATTACATTTTACCATCTTTCTTTATGTTTCGATTATATTTTATCCTTTATTATTTATTTAAGATTAACATAGATTCCAATTTTTTAACTCACTATCAAGCGTAACAAAAACAACTATCGCAAGAATTACAGCCCTTAGTATTGCAACTTGCAAAATAATTTTAAATGAAATAGTGCTACTGAAGTAATTTTAGATCAGTATGAGAATATAGACGCTATATGGGTTTGCATGCTAGGTGTAGTAAATAAAAAGTGAAAGCTTGATTTATTTTAAAATATTAAAATGCTGCAAATTATTCAAATATGGAAATAATTTGCAGCATAGTTTAAAAGTTATTGTACGGCAGAATCTACCGCTGGACTATGAGGCGTAGTTATTTAGTAGATTATAAACGTTTCTCTGAAGATGATATTGCAAGAGGCATTTCTATATTTTATGTTATAATCATAAAAATCACTCTTTACTTATTATTATTAATTTTTATTAAACTTAATAATAATACTTGTAATTCCAATTTTAATATTTATTTACGATATTCATAGTAAGGTAATTCTATTGACACTCCTGTTTTATCAAATTTATAGTTTGTATTTTCTAGAGGATTTATATTTAAGACTAGATTCATTCCAACAGTATAAAGTGCTTGTGCTAATTCGTTAGGATCTTGAATAACAGTACCAGCCATAATATCTTTGCTGATTAAATCTTTTGCTTCTGGTATTCCATCAATTCCAAAAACCGGTATACTTTTAGTATTATCGCCTTTGTTATAACCATATTTTTGTAAAGCTTCAATAGCTCCTATTGCCATAGCATCATTGTTAGAAATTATTACCTCTATTTTATTGCCATATCTTAAAAATAAAGAATCTACATTAAGTTTAGCTAATTCTCTATCCCAATTATATACATTTGACGATACTTCTTCAGTTTCTATTCCTGCATTATTAATTGTCAATATAGAATAGTTAGTTCGGTAATTTGTTGCTTTACTCTCTGGGTCTCCTTTTAACATAATATATTGAAGCTTATTGTCTCTATTCTTATCTATAATATCTTTTTTGGCACGCCATTTATCTACAATAATGTTTCCTTGTAAAATTCCAGATTTCTTAGAATCTGTTGCTATAAAAATAACCTTATCATAATATGTAACACCTTCTGGTATAGTAGATAATTCAAAATTAAATAAAATCAAAGGAATATTTCTTTGTTTGGCTCTAGTAACAATATCTAATACTTCATTTTCATCTTCATTAACCAAATCAATTAATAAAAGATCAAAGTTATCCTTAAACATAGAATCTAAAGCCACATCTTTTATAGCTTCATTATCCATACCATCAAAATAAGTAAACTTTACAGTGCTTTCATTCTCCTTTTGTATATTATCTAGACCTTGTTTAACAAGCGACATATACGGATCATCAAGCTTAAAGAATATTACTCCAACGTTATTTACTTTTCTTGCACTATTAGTCGATAAACATATACTATTATCTACATTATTTGATATTTTATTTATTAATGCAGAAATCATTATAACTAGAATAGTAAACACTAGTATTTTTCTTGCGATCTTCATTTTAACCTCCGTGCTCATATCTTAATATTTACTATTATGTTGCATTAAAAGTATTAAATTTATACTATTATTAAAATATGAAGAGGCTTACAAACATTATCCATCTAGAAATTTATAATGTAATACTACTATAAAATAAAATTAATCTAATTAGTACAATTATTATGTTTCGTAGATAACCCTTAGCAAACTTAATTATTTGAATAAATCAAACAAATACTAAACTCCTTTATTAGTAGGCGTATTCCTTCGACAGCTTAAACATGTCTCAATATAAATTCTGATTATTTAATACTTAAATTAAAATTCAGAACTCTTAAAATTCTTATTGACTTTGCTTTTTATAATCCTTTATTGATACCCCAGTATATTTTTTAAACCAATTACTGAAGTAATTTGGGTCATCAATTCCAATTTTTTTTGAAATTTCATAAGCCTTCGCATTAGGATTCTTTAGCATTTCAATAGCTATTTTCATTTTTGTATTCATAATATACTCCGAAAAATTTTCATTAGTTTTTTCCTTAAATATTCTACTTAAATAACTTGGATTAACATAAAAATATTCGGCCACTAATTTCAAAGATAAATCATGATTAGATATATTTTGAACTATAAACTTTTTTATTTGTTCTATGCTTAAAGCTTTATCTTCATTTTGGGGACTATCACTAAAATTTATTATATTATTAAATGTAACCATTTTTTCTTTAATATTTTTATACTCTTCCTTCTTTAAATGTTCAGCTAAAATTTCCTTTTTCAATTTTAAAACTGAATTTTCCAATTCCTCTTCATCTATCGGTTTAAGTAGAAAATCACTTACGCCTATCTTTATACTCCTTTTTGCATATTCAAATTCATCATAACCTGTAATTACAATTACTTTAATATCCGGATATTTTTCTAGAATACTTTTACTCATATCCAATCCATCTGTTATAGGCATATTAATATCTGTTAAAATAATATCTGGCTTATTTTTATTTATTAAATTTAAGCCTTCTACTGCATTAGAGGCTTCTGCAATTATATCCATTCCAATTTGATTCCAATCAATACAATTCTTTATTAAATTTCTAATTAAATACTCATCGTCAATTATCATAACTTTTATAATGTCATCCATAAATTAATTCACTTCCCCTTTAGAATATTCATTAGGATAATCACATTCCATAAATCAAAAAAATTATTGTGTTATTTTAAGTGAAAATTATATATTTTCACTACATTTATTTCTCATATATATATCGTTTTTTATCTAATTCTTAAATCTAGGCATTTTAATTATTATTTTAGTACCAATATTTTTTTTACTTTTAACAATAAACTCATATTCTTCACCATAAAATATTCTTAATCGTTCTTTTGTAGTTCTTACTCCAATTCCTGTTGTTTTATTCTCAATTATATTTTTTATTTGTAAATCATCCATACCGGATCCATTATCCTCTAATGTTAATACAACTTTTTCTTTTTCGATATGTGTAGAAATTCTTATTTTCCCTTTTTCTTTTTTATCTCTAATACTATAAATGGAATTTTCAACTAATGGCTGTAATACTAGCTTTATTATTTTAAAATTATTACACTTAGAATCTAAATCATACTCAACCTCAAACATATCTTGATATCTTATATTCTGAATTATCAAATAACTTTTTACAGTTTTTATTTCTTCTTCTACAGTTATTATATCTTTTCCGTTATTTAAACTCGTCCTATAAAACTTTCCTAAGGCTTTTATCATTTCATATATTGTTTTATTTTTTCCTAATAAAGCTAAAGAATTAATAGTATCAAAAGTATTATATAAAAAATGAGGTTTTATTTGTGACATTAATAAATTTAATTCTGTTTGTCTTTTTAATTTTTCATCTTGTCTTATTTTATCTAAAAGCAAATTAATTTGAGAAATCATAATATTATAGCCTTTTTTCAGATCTCCCACTTCATCATTATAAGTTTTTATATCAACAATATTAAATTCACCACTTTCAATACCTTTCATTGACTCACAAAGCTTTTTTAGAGGTCTTGTAATGAATTTAGATATTATTATTGACCCAATAACAATTAATATGAAATTTATAACACTAAAATATATAAAGAAATATTTATTATACTTTGTTTGTTCAAGTATTTCATTATATTGCATTACAGTTATTAATTTCCATTTATAATTTGGAGTTTCAAGACTTGATATGAAATAATCTTTTTTATCCACTCTTTCCTCTAAAAATCCTACTTTAGAATCCGAGTAGTTATACCTCTCTATTCTATTTAATATTTCAATACTAACATCTGGTTTTGTTATTAATTCACCCATTTCATTTTTTATAATTAACTTGGTCTCATATTTGTTACTTAACTTTAAACTTAAATTATAAAATGCATTTTCATCTATATTTATAATTAGCATACCAATCTTCTGACCAGTATTTATATCGTTTATTACTCTTATAAGGGATACATAGTTATTTCCATTGCCTTCAAAAAATCCTCCACCATTTAACTTTAAAATATAGCCGCCTTTATTATTTAGCAACTCGTCATACCATTCACAGTTTTTAATTTTTTCAAGTTCAAAATTCTTATAGAAAACATTCTCAGAATAATACTCATTTCCATTATTATCTAATATATATATAGATGATATATTAGAATTAAAGTTCGTGAATTGTATTAGGTAATTACTAATGTCATCATATTCAGATTTTTCATTATAATTCTTTTTCAATGTATTCTGAACGTTATCGCTTGATATAATCATCTTTGATGTATCATTTACATTATCAATTATCATACTAGTGTTAACTTCTGCACTCTCCAAAACCTCAAATGAACTTTGTTTCATCTTTTCTAAACTATATCTAGAATTAATTCTATTATATGTAAAACTAAGTATAACTGTTGAAAGTATGAAAATTATTGAGAAATATATAATAATTTTTATGCTTATTTTTGAATTTAAGTATTTACTTTTCCAATTGCTTAGTCTAAATTTATTATACATATCAATCATATCCTCATTATTCTATATTCTCCATTTGTTTTGCAAAGTCTTCTGGGCTTATTTCCCCTTTAAATAATTGATGTCCCAATTTTTTGTATATACTTCCTTTTTCTTCACCTAAGTAAATATCCTGATATAAACTATATGATGCATCACCTGCTATACTTTCTAATTTCTCGGAAAGATTATTTATGCTACTTTCATCACCATTATACTTCCAAGCTGGTAATCCTGAACCAAATTCAAAATACTTGTTTGATAAAGTTTCAGATATGAATTTTGCTGCATCAACAGCCTCTTTTTTATATTTTGAATTATTACTTATCATCAAATAGTCTACTGCTCCACCCACGAATTCTTTTTTATTTCCATGAGCTCCATTTATTATTGGAAATTCCTTAATAATAATGTTATCATTTACATGAGATTCCGTATCTTTTAATTCTCCTATAAACCAATTTCCTGTATAATACATAGGTATTTCTCCTTGTTTGAATAGAATCTCAGATTCGTCTCTTGTAAGTTCTAAATTCGACTCATTGAAGGCTTTCAGATCTATTAATTCCTTTAATTTATAAGCAGCTTTTAATATTGTGTTTCTTTTATTTGTACCTGTATGAGCATCATTAGGTCCTCCTAGTCCACCCTCTCTCAATGCTAATATATCGTAATAAAACATTCCAGTCCAAGTGTCTTTTTCCCCTACCAATAAAGGTGTTATACCTTTATTTTTAAAAGCCTTAACAGCATCTAAAAATTCATCATAGTTATCTGGTATTTTAATATTAGCTTCATTGAAAAGTTTTGTATTACAATAAAATGTTCCAACTGATAAATCAACTGGTAATCCATATATATTATCTTTATAAGTTACATTATTGAGCATTCCATCATTAATTTTATTTTTTGTACCATCATCAAGATATTCATTAAGGCTTAATACCTTCCCAGATTCTATAAATGGCTTACTAAAACCACCTCCCCAAGAATAAAATATATCCGGTAACTCATTTGTAGCGAAAGCAGTCTTTATTTTCGTTTTATATCTTTCATTTTCTACAGTTTCAATCTTAATTTGGACATTAGGATTATTCTTGTTCCATTCCGCTACTGTTTCTTCAACAATTTTTCCATTAGCCTCTTTTGATGTTTGTGACCATATATGCCACATTGTTAATGTTATCTTTTCTTTATTACCTATATTATTTTTAGAATTTGAAGAGCAACTATTTAAATTAATTAATAGTATTAACATTATAAAAATTGTAAATATTCTTCTCATAATCATCCCTCCTAGAAAATACTAGTACTTAATTATTTAAAGAGTTAATCAAGTATTCAATATACTTATTATCTTTTAAATTAAATCATTGATATTCCTTAACTAAATATTAAACTTGTTAATTATTTCATTCAAGTTTAAAGCTAATTCACTCTGATTTTCTGCATTAATGGCAATCTGTTCTACTTCACAAGTCACTTCATTTATACTACTTAATATATTTCCAGAATTATTTTGAGATTGCTCTATATTAACTACAAAGTTTTTCGTTGTATCGCTTACTTTATTCACATTCACATTTATTTCTTCAACCATAATAGCAATTTTCTCAGACATTGTATTAATAAATTTAGCATCATTTTCATAACTTTTACTAGATTCTATCATAAATTCATAATCCCCATTTACATCCTTTTCTATGTACTGTAAAATACCTTTTGAATTTTCTGACAGATAATCAAATACATTTTTTATTTCCTCTACAATTTTATGAATACCATTTACAGTAGATATAGATTCTTCCGCTAGCTTTCCAACTTCATCTGCAACAACAGAAAAACCTTTTCCAGCTTGTCCTGCTCTGGCAGCTTCTATACTTGCATTTAATGCCAAAAGATTTGTTTGTGACGCAATCTTAACTATAGATTCTGTCAAGTTCTGTATTTCCTTAACTACTTTTCCCCTTTCTATAGCTTCTTTAATTTTTCCATTCTTTTCTTCATATATTTTTTTTGATGCTCGTCTAGATTCTTCACCTTTTCCCATAATATAACTAGACTTAGCTTTTATATCTATGGACTTTTCAACTTCTTGACTCACTATTTCAGATAAATTGTTCATATTACTATCAATTTTTTTAATCGATGAAACAAATTCTTCAGTTGAAGCATTTGATTGCTGTGCTGCTATAGCTATTTCATTTGTTGATTCATTTATATAAAAAAGTTTAGAACTTATTTCTTGAACAGATGCAGCTAACTCTTCAGATGAAGCAGATAATTCATTTGAATTATCTAAAATTGCCTTTATAAGTTTTTTTACATTTTTTAAAGCAATATTAAGGGCAACCCCAGTCTGTGCAAATTCGTCTCTACCAAAAATTTCTATCTTTCCCGAAAAGTTATATTGTGCAAGATTGTTAGCATAATCTTTTATTTTATTTAATGGTATTAATATATTTCTTGTCATAAAGAAACCTAATGCTAACGTAAAAATTAGTCCGATTATTATACAAGTTGCTATTTCTATCTGAGCATTTTTATATAAATTTATGTTATTATTATTTTCCTCTTTAGCATTAAATGAACTGTAATCTATTAATTTAGTTAATGATGCCACTACCTTGCTTCGTGATACCTCTAAATCTT
The DNA here is from genome assembly GCA_003129525.1 of Clostridium beijerinckii. Classification (NCBI taxonomy): domain Bacteria; kingdom Bacillati; phylum Bacillota; class Clostridia; order Eubacteriales; family Clostridiaceae; genus Clostridium; species Clostridium beijerinckii. The sequence goes on from CP029329.1 coordinate 861,896, forward strand.
TATACTCTGTCAAATCTGTATCATATTTATTTATATTAATAAATTGTAACATATTATTACTTTTTTCTTTATATTTTTTATAATTTTCATTGAAGTTAGAAAGTTCTTTTTTTTGATAATCATCTAAATTTAATTGAGAATACTTTTCTATGAGTAAATCTCCTTGTTCAAAGCTATTTGAAACATCATCATTCAATTTTTTTATCATTAACTCATCTTTTTCATAACTTAAACTTAATATACTATTATTTATTGTTAGTGAATTTTCATTTATTTTATGTAAAATATCTATTGATGCAAATTCAGTACTATACATAATATTTGATGCAATATTAACTTTTTCTAAGCTTCTTAACCCTATACTTCCTACTAATGCAATAATTACAAATAATAATGCATACGAAAATGTTAGTCTCTTTCCCACCTTGAAATTATTCCAAAATGTTAATCTTTTTCTTGCTTTAAAATTACTCCAAAATCCCATACTTTAAAACCTCCTATAAAAATCTACTTCCTAAACTATGCACTTCCTATAATTCTCAAATTCATTAAGAAATTGGGTTTTATTATAATTATGCAATAAAGTTTATGGACTTGACCTTATCTACCCTTTAAACACTTGCTCACTCTTACCTCTGGAAATACTTATTTAAACAAAATTCAAATTATTCACATCGTAGTATTACATATAAATGCTTAATTGCCTAATAGCAAAAAGGCCAATTCAGTAAAAACATACTACAGTAGACGATCTTAGACTTGAATATGTAAAACAAAGTAACTTTCTTTATATTACATACTAAATAAATGTTTCCATTTACTATTCTAAATACTCCTATCTACCAGCGGCATATTAAATATCTGAATTAACCCTTTAAATTTTATTTGTATTTAATTATTATTTTGTTTCAGTTGTAAATTGCTTTTGTTTCTCTTTTCCATATTCAACAATTTTATCTCCAGTTATCCATTGAACTGATACTGGGTAAACATCATCAACTTTTTCACCTTTTATTTTCTTATCTATAGTATCTATTATTGTTTTTCCAATTGCATAAGAATCTTGGTCAACAATACCTGATATTAAATTATTACTTATACCATTTTCCCAAGTTGGAGTATAGTCAAAACCAAAGTGATATATGCTTCCAGCTTTACCTTGAGATTTTATAGCTTCCATTACACCTGTATCTGGGCCTTCTGATCCTAATGAGAATACAGCTACCATATCTGGATTTGAAGTTATTTGACCTTCTAATTGTCTCTTTGATTCTGCTGATTGATCATTATCTTGAATTGGTTCTAACCACTCAAAGTTTTTAGCATCTGCTCCCATTACTTTTTCAAAACCAGCTTTTATTCCTTCTTGTCTATATATCATAGTTGTTTGAGTTAGGTTTACTGCTGCCATTGCAACTTTACCTTTTGTGATACCTTTTTCTTTTAGAGATTTAGCACCATTTTCTCCAAGCTGCTCTCCAGCAAGCTTATTATCTGTTCCTATATAAGATGTTCTATTTTCTTTTGTCTTTACATCTGCGTCAAAAGTTACTACTGGAATTCCTTTATCGTTTGCTTCTTTAACTTTCTTATCAAACATATCTGGATCCATTGGAGCAATTGCTATTCCTGCCGCTTTATTTTTTATAGCTTCATCTAAAAAACCTATATGTTTTTCGTTCTTTTGTGTTTCATTTGGTGGTGATGTTTTAACTATTAATTCATATCCTAATGCCTTAGCCTCGTCTTCAGCCGCCTTCTTCATAGGAGACCAATAAGCTCCTGTATCAACTATTGGGATAAAGTAAATAACCTTTTTTCCACTTGTACTTGCTGTTCCCTCTGTTTGTGTCTTTGTTCCACATCCTACTAAGCTACCAACAATAACTACTGTTGATAATAAAGCAATAATTTTCTTCTTCATAAAATTTTCCCCTTTCGTAATTTCAATATTTCATATGTGTTGTTATATTTTTATAAAGCTCTATTTAGTAAATTCTTAAATTATTAACTACCTAAAATCCACTTAATTAAGCTTAAATAACACTTTTAAATTAACCCTTTTTATTGAATAAACTTCCTTTTCTATAGAAATCTACAATTATAGCAAGTACAATAACAGCTCCAGTAACAGCTTGTTGTAAGAATGAGTTGATTCCTAAGATAGCTAATCCACTTTGGAACACTTGTATAGTAAATATTCCAACCATAGCTCCTCCGATAGTTCCTACTCCTCCACCAAATTGGACTCCACCCATAATAGCACCAGCCATTGCAAATAAGTCTGGACCACTTACTTCACTTGGAGCACCAACATTTATACTTGACATTAATAGGACACCAGCTATTGCAGCTAAAACACCTTCAATGGCATAAACTTTTATAACATGCTTGTTTACATTTATTCCTGATAATCTTCCTGCTTCTTTGTTTGATCCGACTACATAACAATATCTACCGAATCTTGTGTTTTTCATTAAATAAGCCATAATTATAACTATTAAGATAAATACTACAGTGTTAGTATGTATTATTGATATACCAACTTCTATATTAGAAATATTGTAAAACCAATCTGGAACTCCTTTAATATAAATTCCATTTGTGAAAAATAGTATTAACCCTCTTATTAGATAGCTTGTACCCATCGTAAGTATAAAAGATTCTAATTTAAATTTTGTAATTAACACTCCGTTGAATACTCCCCAAAGTCCACCTACCAACAATCCAGCAAGTAAACAAATTGGTGCACTTACACCCTGTACGGCTAAATAAGCTACTGTACATCCTGAAAATGCAGCTATTGCCCCCATTGAAAGGTCAACCCCTCCAGTTATTATTACCATAGTAATGGCAACAGTCATAATTCCTACAGTAGGAATTTGCCTAAAGAAATTCGAAGCATTTGCTACTCCTAAAAAGTCAGGACTTGCTATTGAAAATGTTAAAATAAGTACTACAAGCACTAGGTAAATTGAGTATTTTAAAAATAAACTTTTTATATCAAACCTTTCTACTTTTGTTTCTGCATTCTTATCTTGTGTGATTTTATTATCAATTTTTGCATTCATCTTTATCAATCCCTCCAAGTGTAGCTAATTTCATGATTTCTTCTTGTGTTGCTTCTTCTCTGCTAAGCTCTCCTGTTAATCTTCCTTCACACATAACATATATTCTATCGGACATACCTAATAATTCTGGTAGTTCAGAAGAAACCATAATAACAACTTTGCCTTTTCTAACTAAATCATTCATTATATGATATATTTCAGCTTTAGTACCAACATCTATTCCTTTAGTTGGTTCGTCAAAAATAAATATATCTGAATCTGTATTTAACCATTTAGCTAGTATTAGCTTTTGTTGATTTCCTCCAGATAATGTTCCTGCCATAACATCAAGATTTGCTGTTTTAATCTCAAGTGCATCTTTGAACTTTTCTCCAGTTTCTCTTAACTTTTTATGATTTAAAACAAAATCCTTTAAGCTAGTTAGTGTTATATTATCAAGAACACTCAACACTAGTGACAGACCCTGGTTTTTTCTATCCTCTGTTAGAAGACAAATTCCATTATTAATTGCATCTATAGGTGAGTTAATCTTTACTTCTTTTCCATTTATAATTGTCTTACCCTTGTTAATTTTATCAGCGCCAAAAATAAGTCTCATAAGTTCCGTTCTTCCTGAACCAACTAAACCAGCTATACCTAAAATTTCACCTTTTCTTGCTTTTAAACTAACATTTTTGACTCTACCCTCATAATCGCTAAGACCTTCAACTTCTAAAACATATTCCTTAGGTTCAAAAATTTCTTTAGGAAATAATTCAGTTAAATCTCGTCCTACCATCATATTTATAAGCTTTTCTTGACTTATTCCTTCTAGATCACAACTTTCTATATAAGTACCATCTCTTAAAACGGTAGCTCTATCACAAATATCAAAAACTTCTTTTAATCTATGTGATATATATACTACTGATACGTCTTCTTTTTTTAACGTTTTTATAACTTTAAAAAGGTTTTCAACATCATTCTGAGATAACGACGTAGTTGGTTCATCAAAAATAATAATCTTTGCATTTAGACTTATTGCTTTTGCTATTTCTACCATTTGTTTTTTTGCAGTTGGCAGTTGCATAACTAAGTCAGTAGATTTTATATCGATTCCTAATTTTTTGATTATAGAATCTGTATCTTCATATAATTTCTTATAATCAACAATACCTAATGATTTATTTTTATATGGAAGCCTTCCCATATAAACGTTTTCCGAAACTGTCAACGTCTCTGCTAGATTTAGTTCTTGATGAACAAATCCAATCCCTAATTTTGCAGCTTTAGTTGGATCAATAACTCCACAATCAATTCCTTCAACAAATATTTGACCTTCATCCTGTGTATGAACTCCTCCAAGTATTTTCATTAAAGTTGATTTCCCAGCACCATTTTCTCCCAACAAAGCATGTACTTCACCTTTTTTAATTTCCAGTTGTACTCCTTTAAGTGCATAAACTCCAGGAAATCTTTTGTGTATATTTTTCATTTCTAAAAATACATTACTCAATTTCTAACCACCTCAACTTTCCACTAATTGTTTTTTATGAATTGCTTTACAAATTTACTAACTAATTATATGTAATATCCTTACCTCTACATTTAAAATCTTTACTTCCTAAACAAACTTTAAAAAGTGTTTATATGTCAAGATATTGAACTATAATTTTAATATGTATTTCTCATTTTTTAAAATACATTGCCCTACTTCTAACCACCTCAGCTTTTACTAATCGTTTTCATGAACTTATTTTACAATAATGTATTAACTAATCATATGTAATATCTTTACGTTTACATTTGAAATCTTTACTTTTCAAACTAAATTTTAAAAGTCCTTATTTATGAAAAATATTAAGAAACTTAATGATCCATTCAGTTTCTACTATTATGTGAATTATAAGAAACTGTTAAGCAAAATTAATAATTTCTAATAAATTTGTTCATCTTTTCTTTAATTAAAATTTGCATGACAAATATATAAATTAATTATAGATAAAATAAAAGGCAGAGATCCTTTGGTTTTATCTCTGCCCTTTAGAATATATTTTTTTAATTATGACTTAAATTATTTAGGTAATTCCACTGTTTGAATAGTGCCATCATCATTGTATTTTAGTTCAGTGTATTTCACGCAACGTTTGTTGTCAGCTCCACCTGATAAAGAACTATCATGATAGAATAGGTACCATTTGTCTTGGAATTGAACAATTGAATGATGAGTAGTCCAACCTATTACTGGATTAAGTATTTTACCTTTAAAAGTATAAGGACCTTTTGGATTTTTACTCATAGCATATACAATATAATGAGTACTACCAGTAGAATATGAAAGATAATAATATTCATTGTACTTATGAACCCATGGACCTTCAAAATATCTTCTATCTTCATCACCAGCAAGTATAGGATTTCCATCCTCATCAACAATTAATATTTCTTCAGGATTCTCCTTAAAAGTAAGCATATCATCATTTAATTCAGCTACTCTTGGTCCTATAGCAGGTTCAGTTAGCGCTGGACCTTCAGCATCAGGAATAAAAGTACCAGTTTGCCATTTTTCTAATTGTCCTCCCCAAAGACCACCAAAATAAACATATGATCTATTATCATCATCCACTAATACAGCTGGATCAATGCTATAGCTGCCAGGGATATAATTTTCTTGAGCTTTGAATGGTCCAGCAGGATTTGAACTAGTAGCTACTCCAAGTCTAAAGATATCATCTTTATCTCTTGCTGGAAAAAATAAATAGTACTTATTATTTTTATAAGCAGCATCTGGAGCCCATAATTGCTTACTTGCCCATGGGATATCTCTTAAGTGAAGTGCTTCACCATTATCAACACAAGGTGAATTCATATCATCAAGAGATAAAATGTGATAATCCTCCATGTTATATTGGTCACCATTATCGTTTGAAACCTGAACTTGATCAAGATCATGAGAAGGGTAAACATAAATTTTACCTTCGAATACGTGAGCAGAAGGATCTGCAGTATAAATATTAGTTACTAAAGGTTCGTTTGGTTTTGCAATGTTTTTCATATCATTCTCTCCTATCTATTTAAGTTATTATTAAAATTCATATTCCTATATATTCACTTATTGATTTAATCATACACAATTTATAGTTGACTTAACAAGAAACTATTTATATAATTGTAGACAAAATTTGTTCTTTTGGAGGTATTATATGTTAAAATATGAGTCATACCACTTTGGTGAAAATACTCTTTTTTCTCACTATCATCCCACTAGTCTTAATTATCCTATTCATCTGCATCGTAGTTTTGAATTTATATACATTATAGATGGTAGCATTGAAATTTCTATTAACAGTAGGAGTTTTAATCTCCAAAAGAATGATTGTATATTAATCTTACCTTATGAAGTCCACTCTCTTTCAACTAAAGAATACTCCGATGCAAGCATTTGCATATTTTCACCAGAATATATAAAAACATTTGAAAATATGATTTATGGTAAGTTTCTAGAAAATCCTGTATTTAATTTATCATATAATGCTCAGTCTATAATTCTAGACAAAATTTTCAAAGATAATATAAATATACTTCAGATGAAATCATGCCTGTATCTATTATGTTCTGAACTTATGGAACATACAAATTTAAATGTAAGTGTAAAAAATGATTATGAATTATTACATAAAGTTCTCAACTATGTTCAAGAAAATTTCACTAAGGATATATCATTAAAAAGTATTGCTAATGAATTTTGTTATAACTATAATTATCTTTCTAAGTATTTAAATAGAGTACTCGGAATCTCATTTGTAGATTTTATTAATCAACATAGAATTAACTATGCTTCATATTTATTAAAAAATACAGAACATTCAATTACAGATATAACTTATAAATGTGGATATTCAAGTATACGTTCATTTAATAGAAATTTTTTGAAATTCACTAATAAAACTCCGAAGGACTATAGGAATTCTTAAAATTTCATTTTTAAACAATAACACACATTTACTAGAGTCAGAAGCACTAAATCTTTGATTTAGGCTTCCTCAACATATGAAAAATAATCAAAATCTGCATGCTTATTCATACCAGATAAATCTTGACACGCAATTCCCACAAAAGCACCTGTGAAAGCCCATGAACCTTTGATTGCATCATCTGACAATATACTAGCGTCATAAACTTTGCCTATAGGCCTCCACTCGTCCTTATTAGTTGCAAAGAAAAACCTAAGTGAACCAAAATCAACTTCTACTTTTAGATATACACGTTCTGAATCAGCTATCAAAATGTTATCATCTTGAGCCATGGATTCAGATAAATCATTATTTATGCTAGCCAGAATGCCTATACATTTGCCTCCTAATTCTTCATCATTGCTTACCCTCAAATAATAATAGTTTTCTGTATTATAATAACAAATTAATCCTGCAAGCTGTTGTGTTGTTTCTGGTTTAAATTCAAGACAAGTTTCAGCACAATAAACAAAGTTCTGCTGACGTCTTGCAATCATGCTTTGCGTAAATTTCGAAAACATCGATTCTTTTCCATATAACCTCAAGAAGCCTGGCCTTTCAGTAAGTGACATGAAGGTTTCTGCCGGAACTCTTAAGGACTGGAAGTTTATATCTAAAGAGGTATTGTTAAAATCATCATATTGTGAAATTAAGATATCTTCTTCACTATTTGAGTCACCTTCACTGTAAACTTCTATTTCCCAAGAAGGCAAATTATCTGTGCTAGAAGATAAATCCAGCCAATCATCTTCACGCCATTCTACCTTTTGTATAGCCGTTTCTCTTCCAAGAATGCAGCGATTTGTTTCGGGAAGAGGCCTTCCACAAAGATGAACCATAAACCATTCATTATTTGGACCTTCCACGATGCTTGCATGTCCTGCCTTTTGGAGAACTTTATGCATATCACTGCCTATAGACGTGAGAATTGGATTTTGTGGATGAACCTCATAGGGACCTGTAATGTTTGTTGAACGAGCAAGAGTTACTGCATGGCTATAGCTAGTACCACCTTCAGCAACCATCAGGTAATAGTAACCATTACGTTTGTATATATGAGGACCCTCAGAACAGCCTAAATCCGTCCCTTTAAAAATATTTAGTACAGGTCCAACAAGGCATTTATTTTTTTCATCGTATTCCTGTAGAAGATGGCCTGCAAAACTATTCTTTCCTATACGATTATCCCATTTCATATTTATAAACCATTTTCTACCGTCATCATCGTGGAATAAAGATGGATCAAAGCCACTGGAATTAAGATAAACAGGCTCTGACCACTCACCACAAACATCACTGGAAGTTACCAAATAATTATGAGTATCTTTAATGTGGCCGCTGTTACGTACTATTGTATATATTAAGTAAAATATACCGTTATCATAAGAAAGGCATGGAGCCCAAATTCCACCTGAATCAGGAACTCCTAACATATTTAGCTGGGATACTCTGGTCAAAGGATGTGCAACAAGCTCCCAATGTACTAAATCCTTGGAATGATGAATCTGAACACCTGGAAACCATTCAAAAGTAGAGGTTGCAATATAGTAGTTATCCCCAGCCTTGCATATAGAGGGATCTGGATTAAAGCCTTTTAAGATTGGATTTTTAACTTTTAACATACTTCTCCTCCTTGAGTTAAGAATTTTTTATTAATATCATATTATTTCAAAATTTATTTGAAAACAATGTCATATGTTATTAGTTAGTGTACAATATTACTGTAATTATCTATATTTATATAGGCAATATCAAAAAATAATGTATGATATTAATATTTAAGTATATTAATATATAAACTTAAGAAGAGGTGTTAAAGACTTATGAACATGGTTGAAGTAGAATTAAATCCATACCTGGTCTATTGTCTATATGACGAATCAATAACCACTCAAGTTCCTGGTAAAGAGTATAAATCGAGAATTACTAGATATCATGAATTAGAATTGATTACTGATGGTTATGGTACCATGAAAGTTAACGATACTATCTATAAATTAAAACAGGGAGACTTATTTTATTATCCACCAGATACAAAAATTACTGGAACAATGCCCTACGGGTATATACTAATAATATTTGACCCATATTTTAGTCAGGAAAACATTCTTCAATATCAGGAAGGGAGGAAAGCTTTAGGCGATGATTTGACTTGTGAAAGTAAGGTGCGTAAGGAAACTCTACCTATACCTTCACATATTAATGTAGGCAACTTTAATATCTATAAGTCTATGTTTAGAGAAATTTTTACGAGGTTTGTAAGAGATGGCAGTATTTTAGAGAATAAAATTGCTTTACTGCAACTTTTATCCGAATTAAAGACTAAGTTCCTCAAAACTTCCAATATTGATTCCTTTAGCACAAGATCCTATTATAAAAAAGTAATGAAATGTGCAAAAAGCATAGACAGTGCACCTGAAATAAATTATTCCCTCGGAGAATTGGCTGAGGAAGTTGGATTGAGTAAAAACTTCTTATGCGCTGCCTTTAAAGAAATTATAGGGTATACCGTCTTTTCCTTTATACATGAGAAAAGAATAGAAAAAGCAAAAGCTATGCTTATAGAAACTCAATCAAGTATAGAAGAAGTTGCTCATTCTTGCGGCTTCGAAAACATATCCTATTTCTACAGAATGTTTAAAAAATACACAGAAGTATCACCTTCTAACTATAGGCAACATTACAGACTATAAATACAACATGGTGTTATGATAATCTCACCACCTTAAATTTAATCCAAACACGTTTTTTTATAAAACAAAAACACGTCTGCAAATATTTAAATTTACAAACGTGTTATAAAAAAATCATGTTTAAATTTTCTCTTAAAGCGTTGATATATCTTTGTTTGAGTGTTTGGCGGAGAGAAGGGGATTTGAACCCCTGACAGAGCTTTCACCCTATACACGCTTTCCAGGCGTGCTCCTTCGGCCACTCGGACATCTCTCCACATTTACTACAACGTACTTGATTATAGCAATTTAGCTAGATAACGTCAATATGTTTAACATCAATGTCAAAGATCAAATGTATTTATCTCTTCCAAATTCAGTTAATAATTAATTTTTCCTTCTATTGTCAAAAAATCTTGTTAATAACGCTGAGCATTCCTCATCGTAAATCCATTTAATATCTACAAATGAATTTAGTCCCCTATTATCTAAAAGATTTATTACCGAACCACAAGCGCCCATATCCGTATTAAAAGTTCCTATATAAACTTTAGATAGTCTGCTTTGCACAATTGCACTCGCACACATGGAACAAGGTTCTAATGTTACATACATTTCGGCTCCATTTAATCTCCAATTTCCAATATGTTTTGAAGCCTCTTTAATCGCTAAGATTTCTGCATGAGCTGTGCTATCATTTAAGGTTTCTTTTAAATTATGAGCTTTCCCAATAATAACGCCATTTTTTACAATCACTGCACCTACTGGAATTTCTCCTTTACTCATTGCTAAAATAGCTTCTTCTTTTGCAAATTCCATAAAATCAACCATTATTATAATGCTCCTATTATCAATTTTCTTATTTAAACATATTGAATTTGTTACTTTTCCTGATTCCTTAACATATATTATAATTATAATTTATATGTTTTTACTCATTTCATTTACTGACTTAGACTTTATGAGAGAAAATAACACGTCAAACTTTGCAAGAAATCATTAAAGAAATAGAAGGGATGTTCCTAGTTTAGTAGAGCAACATCTCTTCTATTTTCATTTTATCTAGTCATTCTTAGACAACTTCTTTATCTTTCACATATCGTTAGCAGCTTGATTTTCTTCAATATTAATAATCATCCTAACCTTTTTTATTCTGTTCTTTTCTATTTCCTCAGCAATAAATTTTATATTGTTGACTATAACTTCTTCTTGTTCTTCTGGAATTCTCCCAAGATCTTCAATCATAAGTCCACCAACAGAATCAAATTCTTCTGAATCTATATTAATACCTATTAAATCACTAATATCATGAAGTCTCAAACTACCTTCAACTACATATTCATTTTCTTTAATAAATTCAACCGGATTTTTTTCTTCATCATATTCATCTTCAATTTCTCCAACTATTTCTTCTACTAAGTCTTCAATTGTAATCAATCCTACAGTTCCACCATATTCATCTAATACAATTGCAATATGATTTCTTGTTTTTTTCATTTCTTTAAATAATTCTATAATTTTTTTAAATTCAAATGTATAAAATGGCTCTCTTATATATTTAGAAATATTAAAATCTTCTCTTAAATTTTCAATCGTAGCAAGATCTTTAATATTCAAAACTCCGATAATATTATCTATTGTCTGATTGTAAATTGGAATTCTCGAAAATTGTTCATTCTTAATAACATCAATGACCTCATCATAACTTGCTTCTTTATCAACTGAAACAATATCAACTCTTTGAACCATTACATCTTTAACTTGAAGATCAACAAATTCAAATACATTAAATATCATTTCTTTTTCATCATTTTCCAGAACACCTTCTTCTTCACTTACTCCAACCATAGTCTTTAATTCTTCATGTGTTATAAAAGACTTTGCTTCATTCGGATCTCCACCTAAAATTCTAATGACCAATGAAGAAATAGCAGTAAATATATAAACTAATGGTTTAAATATTATTACTATAAACTCTATGGGTTTTGCAACTCTTAAAGCAACAGCTTCTGATTTCTGCTTTGCAATAGATTTGGGAGTTATTTCTCCGAAAATAAGCACTAAAACAGTTATAATTCCAGTTGCTATTCCAACTCCACCATCACCGAAAATATTTGTTGCAAGTACTGTAGCCATTGCAGCAGCTCCAATATTCACCACATTATTCCCAATCAAAATTGTTCCTAAAAGTCTGTTTGGATTTCTTGTAAGCTTTTCAACTAATTCAGCGCCCGGAACTTCTGCTTCTACCATATGCCTTAATCTTATTCTACTTAAAGACATCAGCGCAGTTTCTGACATTGAAAAAAAACTAGATAATAAAATTAGTATAACTAAACTAATTATCTGCCACGTATAATTGGGGTCCAAAAATAATCACTCTCCTAATAATTTAAATATTTATATATTCTACTCTATTATATCACACTCTAAAAAAAAGTAATATAATCCCACTATTTTAACTTTGATTTAGTGCTAATATTATTAAATTAAAATATTTCTGCTATACATAAAATACCTATAGGTTAAACATTTTTTCATATGTTCAGTCTATAGGTATCCGTTTACTTCTAAGTTGAAAATTTATATAGTTTTCTTTTTATTATGATTTATGCTAATATGTTATCTTATGAACATAAATTATTTTCACTATTTTCTCTAATTCTTCATTTAATGCCAATTGTAATACTTTATTATTATTTAATTCAAAAGTATATATATTTAGCCCTTCTAAATTAGTATTATAATATGTTGTAACACCTTGCTTGAGTGCATCTTTTCTTGCTGTAAGATATACTCGTCTAACTGCATCTTTATCAATTTTTTGAGCAATCTTTCTTCGGCTTGCCTTATAAACTTTAGTTATCGTTATATCTCCATTATATAATTCATATTCATAATCAATATACGTAAGATAGCTAAGTAAATATAGTCCTACGCATACTATTCCAAGTGTTATTCCAATTATCATTGACCCAAAAACAGTCAGTATTGCAACTACCCCAAAACTAATTGCTATGTTTTTTAACATATTACTAACTCTCTTAGGTTTATCTGATGGAATAAATTGTTCTAGAACAACCTCCATATTATTACCCCTCTCTTTACCATTTGTCTTTATATTAAATATTCTAACGTATTTAATAATAATATCAAGTATTATTATTCATCTTCACTCGCTAAAAGATATTCGGTTTTCAAAACATTATTTATGTCTTCTTGCAAAATCTACAAATATAAATTTATCTGGTCTATGCCTAGATTCTGTATACTGAAATAAACTTGTATCATCTAAATAAGTGTAACTCCTCACTACTACTACCATATCAAAACTCTTCATATCTAAATATTTTCTATCTTCTTCAGTTGCCGCTTGCACTGTAATTTCCTTTTTAGCATAAGCTATCTTTAACCCTAATCCATCTTCTATATATTTATATATTGACTCTTCACATATTTCTTTCGTAATATTTTCAACATGCTTCTGAGATAGATAATCCTTGTCTAAAATTATTTTTTCGCCCGCTATACTTCTAGTTCTAACTATTCTCCAAACATTCTCTCCATCTTTTAACTCTAATTTTTCAGCTATTGATTCCCTTGGTTTTATGCATTCTAATTCTTCCACATTAGTTTGTGAATTAGGTCCCAACTTACCTGCTATTTCTTTAAAACTTACAACACCTGATACTGGAAAATCAAACTTATTTATATCTAATACCAAAGCTCTCTTCCCCTTTTTCTTTTGTATGTATCCGTTTTGTTCAAGACGTGTTAATGATTTTCTTACAGTATCTCTAGAAACCCCATATTCTTTCATCAAATCGCTTTCTGATTCAATTGTATCGTTAATCTTATAGATTCCATTTTCTATTTTATTTGCAATTTCATTATATATATTAAAATATTTACTAATCACTTTCATCACCATAAATATTTTAACATACTATTCTACCATGTTGTACTAGTTAAATTAATTTGTTGTAACAGTTCTGTATGGTGTTAAGCAAATAAAGACCATATACTACATGAACTGAACCAAGTAAAAATAATCCACTAGCTTTTAAGCTATGTCTACTTAAAGAGGTACAGTTCACAAAGATATACAGCCTTTACTTTATTTAAGTTTAAGAAATTGATATCATCACATTACTTAAAGGGTTTATATATATACTCTTACTTGAAATTAAATAGTATATTCTAATATGGTAGTTTCTCCAACTATAGCATCTACATTTTCCACAGCTTTTACTGATGTTAATATCTCTGGATTTGTTATTAAAACAAGACTTATTAATGAGAATCCTTTCTCTTTAATAAAATCTGGATTAATTTTAATTATAGGCGTGCCCGCTTTAACTTTAGTTCCTTGTTCTATTAATTTTTCAAATCCTTCTCCATTTAATGAAACAGTATCAAGTCCAATGTGAACCAAAAGTTCTATGCCATTTTCTAATGTCATTGCAAACGCATGCCTTGTACTAAGTATTAAAGTTAATTCTCCATCAGCTGGTGCAACAATAGTATCACTAATAGGATTAATTGCTAATCCATCTCCAGCCATCTTTTGTGCAAAAACAGGATCTGGAACTTCCGATAAAGGTATAGACTTACCAGAAATAGGTGCTAATAATTTAAAGTTAATATTTTGATTTCTATTTTTTTTATTTTTCAGAAATTCAAACATAATTATATCCTGATAAACAGGACACTCCACATCCTTTCTTTAATATAAACATACTATAATTATAATGTGTTTTATTATTATTTCTCCATTAAATAAGCTATAGATTCATAAGGTCTTAAATTAATTACCTTACTTAATTTTGCACTATCTTTATAATTTGAAATTAATATTTCATTATTCTTATGTAAAAATCCTTCTGTCAATTGTATCTCTTGGCTCTCACCATAGAAATTATTTAATACTATAAGTATAGTATTTTCATATTCCCTAGTGTATGCAAATACCTTATCATCATCTTCTAATATCATATTAAAATTACCATTTGAAATTACATCATGTTCTTTTCTAAGCTTTATAAGCCTTTTATAATGATAAAATACCGAATCATTATCTTTTAATGACTCTTCAACATTTATATATTTGTAAGAACTTCCTACAGGTATCCATGGAATTCCATGAGTAAATCCACAATTATCATCGCTATTCCATTGAACCGGTGTTCTTGAATTATCTCTTGATTTTGATTTTAAGATTTCTAGAATTTTTTCTTCATCTATACCTTGCTCTTTTAATATTTGATAATAATTTTTAGATTCAACATCTCTATATTCTTCTATAGATTTAAAATCTGGATTAGGCATACCAATTTCTTCCCCTTGGTAAATGTAAGGTGTCCCTCTCATCATATGTATACATGTAGCAAGCATTTTAGCACTTTCTTTATGATATTTACCACAATCTCCAAATCTAGATACTATTCTTGGTTGATCATGATTACACCAAAATAATGCATTCCATCCATTCTCTTTTTCCATTCCATATTGCCACTCTTTAAATAATGATTTTAACATTTTAAAATCAAAATCCATGAGAGTCCACTTATTACCCTTATCATAATCAACTTTTAAATGATGAAAGTTAAATACCATGGATAATTCTTTTTCTTTTGGATTTGAGTACTTGATGCAATTATCAATTGTGGTTGAAGACATCTCCCCTACAGTCACTATATCATTATATTTTCCAAAAGTTTTTTCATTTAATTCTTTTAAATATTCATGAACTTTAGGCCCATCAGTATAAAACCTTTTCCCATTTCCCATATTGTCATCAATAAATTCTTTTGGTTTTGATATTAGGTTTATAACATCAAATCTAAATCCTTTTACTCCCTTTTCAATCCAATAATTTACTACTTTATAAATTTCATTTCTTACCTCAATATTCTCCCAATTAAGATCCCCTTGAGTCTTATCAAATAGATGTAAATAATATTCATCAAGTTTATCTACATATTCCCACGCAGATCCTCCAAATTTTGATATCCAATTTGTTGGTTCTTTACCATTAATTTCTTTCTTGAAAATATAAAAATTTTTATACTTCAAGTCTCCTTTCAAGGCATTTTTAAACCAATTGTGTTGAGTTGAAGTATGATTAAAAACCATATCAAGCATTATATAAATTTGCCTTGCTTCTGCTTCCTTTACAAGTTTATCAAAATCTTCAATAGTTCCAAAGCTAGAATCTATAGTATAATAATCGGCTACATCATATCCATTATCAATTTGTGGAGAAATATAAAAAGGGGTCAACCATATATAATCTATTCCTAGCTCTTTTAAATAATCTAGTTTTTCCATTACTCCGTTTAAATCACCAATTCCATCTCCATTTGAATCTTTAAATGATTTAGGATATACCTGATAAACAGTACTTTTTTTAAAGTCCTTCATACTGCTTTTCCTCCTTATATTTTTTAAGGAACGAGGCTAGAATGCCCCATTCCTATCTTTTAAATTTTTTAATTTATAAATTTTATAAATCCAATTTTTTCTTTCCTACAATTACAGTTAAAATAAATGGTATTACTATTGCTATTAACATTGCAAGTGAAAACTTTATCATATATTGTGGTTGTATTGATAATATTCCTGGAAGTCCACCAACACCGATAGAATTTGCCATTACGCCACTTGCAACAGATGTTATTGCTGCTATTGCAGATCCTATCATTCCACAAAGGAATGGAAATCTATATTTTATATTTATTCCGAACATAGCTGGTTCTGTTACACCTAAATAAGCTGATATACAAGCTGGTATAGCTATTTGTTTTTCTTCTTCATTTTTTCTTTGTAAGTAAATCATAGCTAGAACAGCTGAGCCTTGAGCAATATTAGATAATGCAATCATTGGCCATAATGGTGTTCCACCTAATTCAGCCATTAATTGAAGATCTATTGCATTGGTCATATGATGTAATCCTGTAATAACTAATGGTGCATATAAGAATCCAAATATAGCAGCAAATATACTTCCAAATGATGATGTTAATCCTCCATATACGACTGCCGAAACTGCTGATCCAATAACCCAACCTATAGGTCCAAGTATTGTATGTGCTATTAATACCGCTGGTACTAATGCGAAAAATGGCACTATAATCATTGATATTGAAGGAGGTGATATTTTTCTCATACCTTTTTCAAGATAAACTAAAACGAATCCTGCTAAAATTGCTGGTATAACTTGCGCTTGATAACCTATCATATTAACTTTAGCAAATCCAAAATCCCAAAATGGAATCTTATCTGCTCCTGCAACAGCATAAGCATTTAAAAGTTGTGGTGATACTAGCGTAATACCTAAAACTATTCCAAGAATTTGTGTAGTTCCCATTTTCTTAGTTACTGCCCATGTGATTCCTACAGGTAAGAAGTGAAATACAGCTTCACCAATTAACCATAGAAAGGCATGCGTCCCAGCCCAAAATTGTGATATTTCAACTAAACTCTTTGTCCCATTTTCAAACATTTTTATATCGCCAATAATATTTCTAAAACCTAAAATTAGACCTCCAACTATGATTGCTGGTATTAATGGTGCAAATATTTCTGCTATATTTGCCATAGCTCTTTGAAGCATGTTCATATTTGATTTAGCCGCTTTTTTAACATTTTCTTTACTTACTCCATCAATGCCAGCAAGTTCAGTAAACTCATTATAAAATTCAGATACATCGTTTCCAATTATAACTTGAAATTGGCCTGCTTGGGTAAATGTACCTTTTACAGATTTTATCTTTTTTATTTTTTCTTCATCTGCAATTGATGTATCATTTAGTACAAACCTCATTCTTGTAGCACAATGTGATACAGCTCCTATGTTTTCCTTACCTCCTATATACTCCAATAACTCTTTTGTTTCATTTTTATATTTTCCCATTTTTCCCTCTCCCCCCTAAACTTATACGTATACGTTTTCTTGCATTTTTATATTAACCTATACGTATATGTTTGTCAATGTTATATTTTATTATATAAAAAATAGAATTATACCTTTATTTAAATGTACCAGAGAAATTTCTCTAGCTTTCTAAATTAAGTATAATTCTATTTCGCGGATTATCCCATTACTTAAAGTATTGATATACTCCTTTAATAATATATTAAAATTTAATTTTCGATTATATATATGATAATTAGTGAATAAACAAACTTAAAATTAATACTATAATTAATCCAACTACAGAATTTATTAGTTCTAATCCACCCCATGTCTTGAAAGTATCTTTTAAAGAAAGACCAAATGTTTCTTTAAATAACCAGAATGATGCATCATTAACGTGTGTTAATGTATTACTTCCTGAAGCAGTAGCTAACACCATTAATGCAGGGTTTACATTGAAAACTGGAATTAATGGTCCAACAATACCTGCTGCTGTAATAGCTGATACTGTACCTGCTCCTGTAGCAAGTCTTAAAATAATAGTTATAAGCCAAGCCATTATAAGTGGTGAGAAAGAAGAACCTTGCATTAAAGTAGCTATATAAGCCCCTACACCAGAATCTAAGATTACTTGCTTAAATGCTCCACCAGCACCAATGATTAAAATAACTGTAGCAACATTTTTAATTGCATCAGCAAATGCATCCATCATTTGATTCATATTCTTATTTAAGTTTAAACCAAATACAAATATACCTACAATTACAGCAACTAACATACTAATTTCAGCACTACCAAAGAAACTAAGAAGAGCATAAGTCGCAGTTTCTGCACCTACCATAGGTTTAAATATAGTTGCAGCAATCATAATTATAGCTGGAATAAGTGGAACTAATAAACTTATTCCAAAACTAGGCATATCCTTTTCATTAATCTCTTGTGTATCTCCTCCTGCTAATACTGGCATAGGTATATCCTTTATACTTTTACCTATTAATTTAGGATATATAAGACCAGAACATATAATAGTTGGAATAATAACAATAATACCTATAATATATACCATACCAATGTCAGCACCATATGCTGATACAAGTGCCACAGGACCAGGTTGTGGTGGGAATAAACTATGTGCACTTGTAGCTGCTGCTACCATGGTAATTTCTAATTTCATGAAAGATATCTTTGCTTCTTTAGCTATACTCATAATAAGTGGAGCTAATATCATAAAAGCAACTTCATAGAACATTGATAAACCAAAAATAATACCTACTAATAAAATACCCCATTGGATATATTTCACTCCAACTTTAGCTAAGATAGTTTTAGCAATTCGTTGTGATGCTCCAGAGTCTACCATGAACTTTCCAAGTACAGCACCAAACGCTACGATAAGAGCTAAACTTCCTAACGTGCTTCCAAATCCAGATTTAATGGTATTAACTACTTTAACAAGTTCCATTCCCTCTAAAAGTCCAACTACAATAGCTGAAATAAGTAAAGCTAAAATACTATTCAACTTAAATTTCATGTTTAAAACTAATAATAAAATTATACCAAATGCCACCCATATTATAGGTGATGCTCCTAAAAATGATCCCATAATATTAATTTCCTCCTTATGTATTAAGACTATTTTTTAATTTTTATTTTTTGTAAGAGTTTACATCTTGCCTCCTCCCATATTGTCAAATTAATCTCATATTTTTAGTATAAATATCCATCTTCTAGGTTTGAGTTATACTAAAATTACTCTGGATAAATAACTAATTTTTTAATAGATTTATCTAGCTTTATACCATTTTTGTAGTGGATTTAATCAACCCAGTAGTACGTTACAATAAAATAACATGAATATAAGTATAGGTTTACACGATGTAGAAAATCCTGATTATTTGTCTTTTCAAATTAATTATATATATTTTTTTGACTTTTTTTTGACTTTTCTTGCTCTAAAAATAATAAATATTGCTATATTATAAGAGCTATATACCACTAATTCACAAAAAATACTAATATATCAAGCATAACTGGTTACATCATCTAATTTTAAATCTAAAATATCAACTAAATCTATAATAGCATCCTATATATGAGCCAATAAAAATATTATCTCAACTACAACTGTATCTATTCACATAACATCTGTATAAAACAACATTAAAATTGAACATATACGGATAGTCGTCGAAATGAGCAATAACTTAAGATTAATTTTCTACAAATATTTCAATACAAGAATATCTTATATAGTTTCATACCATAATAAGATTTAAAATATTCCTGAAAGAAATTATTGATAATATCCTTCAGGAATATTTAGTTTATAAACTGTGAAACCCTATAAATAACATATTTAAAATAAGTTTAATATTCTATTTATACCCCAGAATATGCGTGGAATCCGCCGTCTACAGGAAGTACAACCCCTGTAACAAAGCTAGCTGCTGGTTTTGAAAGTAAGAATAATAATGCTCCTATAAGTTCTTCACTTTCACCATAACGTCCCATTGGAGTACTATTTAAAATTTTATTAGTTCTCTCTTTAGGAGTACCATCTTCATTAAATAATAAATCTTTATTTTGTTTAGTTACAAAGAATCCTGGTGCAATAGCATTTACACGGATACCTGACTTAGCAAAATGAACTGCAAGCCATTCTGTAAAGTTACTTATTGCTGCTTTAGCTCCTGAATAAGCAGGAATTTTTGTAAGTGGAGTGAAAGCATTCATTGAAGAAATGTTTAGGATACTTGCATCTTCTTTATTTAATAAATCCTTAGCAAATACTTGTGTTGGTATTAATGTTCCAAGGAAGTTTAAGTTAAATACAAATTCAACACCTTTAGGATCTAAATTAAAGAATGTAGTAATGTCAGTTTTATCTACATCTCCATCAAAATAATATTCATTAGTTGTTGTTGCTCTAGGATTATTTCCACCTGCACCATTGATTAAAATATCGCAAGTTCCAAAGTCAGCAATAACTTGTGTACGTGCTGCTTCTAAGCTTTCTTTATCAAGTACATCAACTTGATAAGCTTTTGCCATCTTACCAGACTTTGTTATTTCATTTGCATAATTTTGTGCACTTTCAATATTTCTATCTAAAAGAGCTACCTTAGCTCCACACTCAGCAATTGCATTAGCAAACATACTGCAAAGTACTCCGCCTGCTCCTGTAATAACAACTACCTTATCATTTAAATCTATTTGAAATGGTACTTTCATAATAATTCCCTCCTCCTTTTAACTTTATTTTAATTTTTCAAGTGTTTCCCATATACCATTAATATAACTTGCTCCTAATGCACGGTCATATAATCCGTATCCAGGTCTACCTGTTTCGCCCCAAATCATCCTTCCATGATCTGGTCTTAAATAACCTTCAAAGTTATTCTTGTGCAAAATATTCATAATCTTAACAATATCAAGTGAACCACATGCTGAGAAATGAGCCGATTCTTCAAAGCTTCCATTATCTAGAAGTTTTACATTTCTTACGTGCATAAAATGTATTCTTCCTTGAGCACTATATTTTTCAATCATTGCATAAATATCATTTGATTTTGTACATCCTAATGATCCAGTACATAAAGTTAAACCGTTGTTAGGACTATCAACTAATTTTAAAAAACGATCTATATTTTCTTCACAAGTTATTATTCTAGGAAGACCAAATATATCGTATGGAGGATCATCTGGATGTATTGCCATATCAATTCCAGCACCCTCTGCTACAGGGATTATTTTTTCTAAGAAATATTGTATATTTCCCCAAAGGGTTTCTTTATCAACTTTTGAATAATCATCAAATAAGGCTTTTAAGTCCTCTTTTTTATAGCTAGAATCCCAGCCTGGAAGCGATAATTCTCCAGTTAATGGATCCATCTTTTCAAGTTGATCTGTATAATAAACAAGAGCTGTTGAACCATCTTCTAATTCTTTATCTAGTTGAGTTCTAGTCCAGTCAAATACAGGCATGAAGTTATAGCAAATGCACTTTACTCCTGCTTCTCCTAATCTTCTAATATTTTCACTATAGTTTTCTATGTATTGGTCTCTAGTAGCTTTTCCTAATTTTATATCTTCATGAACAGGTACACTTTCAACTATATCAAAAACAAGACCTGATGCTTCAACATCTGCTTTTAACTTTGCTATGCTTTCACGACTCCATACTTCTCCAACTGGTACATCGTAAACTGCTGAAACAACGCTTCTCATATTAGGAATTTGTCCTATATACTTTAATGTTACAGGATCACTTTCTCCATACCATCTAAATGATAATTTCATAATAACCACCTCTTATTAAAAATTTTTTAGATTATTTTTGTTTTTCATTTTCAGTAATTTTAGTATATTTTTATATTACTCATAAGAAAATATCCATTATACGCCTTTACTTTTTTATTTTAACTAATTGTTGTTTCTATATATAAATTATATATAGTTTTTAATCAATATTTATTGCTTTTATTGCTTGAAAAATAATAAATCTTGCTATATTGTATACTTATAAAAATTTTCTTAAATACAATCAAACCTTATTGATAATTAAAATCCAAAGTTAATTTAAGCGTAAACATATAAGTGCAAATGTTTAAGTAATTCAATGTTATGTTTATAAATATTTTAGGAGGTAGCATGAATAATAACATATTCGAATTCACATCAAGACAAGTTATGAATTCATTAGATTTTGAATTTTTTCATTATTCCGATAACCATGATATAAATGTTGAATATCATAATCATGACTTTTATGAGATATTGTTCTTTATCTCTGGAAAAGTTAAGTATATTATTGAAGGAAAAACATATAGTCTTAAACCTAATGACATTCTTCTAACTAACAATAAAGAGCTACACAAACCTGTAGTTGAGCATGGAGCGAACTATGAAAGGATTGTTATTTGGATTGATCCAGACTTTGTAAAATCAATTGAAACTAATGAAACTACTCTTACACTTTGTTTTGAGGATTCATCAAAAAATCATTATAATTTACTTCGTCCAAATATTGATCTTTTCCATCATATTAAAAAAATATATAAAAAGCTTGAAAAGGCTTATAATAGTAATGATTATGGTGATACTCTCCTTAGAAAAATTTATATAACAGAATTGCTAATATACCTTAATAAAGCATATTTTAATACATCTAAAGAAATTGAAATTGACATTAAACATAACTCAAAAATAAGTGCTGTGGTACATTATATAAATGAAAATTTATGTGAAGATTTATCCCTTGACACGTTGTCCCAGAAATTTTATATAAGCAAATATCATTTAAGCCGCCAATTTAAGAAGCACGTTGGTTTTACTATACATCAATATATTAGTAAAAAAAGACTCATTGTTACTAAAATCCACTTGCATGATGGCTCTTCTATAGATTCTGCATATATTGATAGTGGATTTAATAATTATCCTAATTTTTTGAAAGCCTTTAAAGACGAGTTTGGATTTTCTCCAAAAAAATATATTAAATCACTTAATGAAAATAAATTTAACTAACATAAAAGGCTTAACCACTTTAGTTAAGCCTTTTTAATATATCTGGTGCTCCCTATAAGAGCAATTTTGACCATTTTTTCTCAACTATATTAGCCATTCATTTACTACTATATATAAACAATTTCTACACAACGATATTGTTACAATATTCACTACATATGCCTATGTAGTGAATGATATGAAAAGAACATTACTTCTATACCTGATAATATATTCGCCTACCATACTAATAAGCAAAAAAATTAGGATACCATGCAGTACCCTAATTGTTCCTTTTTACTTTAAATAATATCCTACGACTCTGTTAACACATTTGCATCATGTTCTTTCTTATCCTCTCCTGCTATTTTAGGCATCACTATTGATAAAATTAGAGATAGGATAGATATAACTATAAGTATTATAAACAGAACATGCAAAGAACTGTTTAAAGAAAGCTTTATTTGCTCACTGGTGACCGCAGCATTATATGCAGAGTAATTATATAAATTACTTGGGTCAACTCCTTTTATGTCAAGCTGAACAAAATATTTAATTATATATAAATTAAATATACTTCCAAATACGCTTACACCTATTGTTTGCCCTAATGTTCTAAGCAATGAGTTAGTAGCAGTTGCAGCACCTCTTTTGTTATATTCTACAGATTCTTGAACGATTATAGTTAAAGTAGTAAATGCTCCACCAAATCCAAAACCCATTATAAAAACATATGCTAATACTAATATTAGTGAAGAATTTATGTCTAACGTAGACAGTAATATTGTGCTAATAAGTAAAATAACATTAGATATGAGTATTACTGCTTTTGCTCCATACTTTACTATACATTTCCCTAGAATTACTGAAGCTATAAGCCAAGCAACTGACATTGGAGCCAGTGCTAATCCTGATACCTTAGCATTAAAGCCTAATATATTCTGCAAATATATTGGCAAATATACATTTGAACCTATTAATATAGCTGAAGCTAAAAAACTTATTAAGTTTACAATTGTGCTTGTTTTTGTAAATATGTCAAAAGGGATAATGGGCTCTTTTGCTTTTCTTTCTATTTTATAGAATACAGTTAGCAGTATAATAGTTATCACCACTGATATTGCTATAAATATATTATGATTGAAACTTATATTTTCAGTTGATAAAAAAATATTTAAAAATATAATCATTGAAATTGATAAAGTAATAATTCCTGCAAAATCTATATTATGTTTTTTCTTCTTAATGGTTTCCTTTAGATTTCTTTGAATAAGTATAACTGACAATATTCCAAAAGGAATATTTATAAAAAATATCCAATGCCAAGACAGCATATCTATTAATATTCCTCCCAAGAATGGACCTGCAAGACTTGCAATTCCCCATACTGTCCCTATAAGTCCTTGAACCTTCGGTCTTTCCTCCAGTGTAAATACATCTCCAACAATTGTATATGTAACTGTAAATATTGCACCTGCACCTAATCCTTGAATTGCACGGAATCCTATTAACATATTCATAGTCTGTGCTAATCCGCATAAAAAACTCCCAACTAAAAATATTATTATTCCAATTGAAAGTATATTTTTTCTTCCATATAAATCTGACAGCTTACCGTATATTGGAGTAGAAATTGCAGACGTTAATAAATATACTGAAAAAACCAAACTAATAATTTCAAATCCCTGTAACTCCTTCACTATAGTTGGAATGGCCGTAGTCACAACTGTTCCTTCCACCGCACCTAAAAACATTGCTACCATTAATGCAATTACTATATTTCTCTTTGTCGAATACATTCTTTAAATCACTTCCTTATTAAATTTATTAATGAGACTTTGTAATTATATATATATTAAACTATTTGTACAACATAATAGTAACTCAACTTTCTTATCATTAATTATGTGTTAAAATTCAATTATTAAATAATTCTAAAATATTATAAAAAGTAAACAATAGAAAGACGATAGTGTTTAACTTAAATCCTAAAGATAGGTATAAGAATAAATCCTGCCAGTTTATAGTACAACTTTTTGCATGAGAAAAGGCTTAACTGTTACAGTTAAGCCTTTCTTTTATCTGCTTTGGTACTCCCAGCGAGAATCGAACTCACATCTATCCCTTAGGAGGGGATTGTTCTATCCATTTAACTATAGGAGCATATATTTTATAAGAATCAAACTAATGCTTTTTATTCTTACTCATAAATTCTATTATAATTATTTGATCTTGTCAAATATGTTATGCAGATATATCTTGTGTTTATTAAAATGTATGTCTTAAAAGCTTAAATTACAAAATCAATACGTGATTAAGAATTAAATTATTTTCAAAATTTCTTTTCAAAATCACCTTATGAAAAGTGAGAATCCAAATTTTATATTTAGCCAATTCAACTTTCCCTGTGAGAATTTTTTCTTTGGATTCTCGCGCTTCTCAAGTGAGATCAGTCTCCCTTATATTTTACAAATCGAACTCTCTCTTTGATATTCCTACTCAAATATTTCCTGTACATTATAAATTAATGTATTTTAGCTTTAAATTTTCTATTAACCTTAACTCTAAATATATCTACAATGCTAGTTATTAATGGACTTGATATTATTATTACAGATAATGATATTATCCAATGTTCTGGTTGTATTTCAGATAGACTAAATATGTATCTTCCGATTGGAGTTGAAAATCCAAGTACTATAATTCCAAACATTGCCAAACACATTACCGTTTTAAATTTAGTTAATGGCCTTGCAACTCTAAATAATATTACCATACTAATTCCTGAAAACATTAATACTGCTAAAGTTCTACTGTACATCATTGGTAGCTTCATTTGAAGTGCTATTAAGAATGTCATAAGTGTAAATAAAGCAAGTAATATTCCATTTGGAATACTAACTGTCAATATTCTAGTTAAAAATCCTTTTTTAACACCACCAGTGCTAGGTAATAATGCTAAGAAGAATGATGGAATTCCTATAGCACAGCTTCCTACTAAAGAAAATTGTATTGGTAGTATTGGATATTCTATAAATAATATTGAACATATAAATGCTAAAATTATAGAATACACAGTTTTGGATAAAAATAACTCTGAAACCCTCTCTAAATTATTAATTTGTTTTCTTCCCTCTTCAACAACCTTAGGTAGTGCCGAAAAATCCGATTTCATTAATACTAATTGTGCTACAGCTTTAGTTGCATCAGACCCATTTGCCATAGCTATTCCACAATCTGATGCCTTCAAAGCAAGTACATCATTTACTCCATCACCTGTCATCGCAACAGTATGACCCATTTCTTGAAGTAATAAAACAATTTTCTTCTTCTGATGTGGAGTTACTCTTCCAAAAACAGAAGTCTTCTTTATTAATGCCTTTAACGTCTCATCATCCTTTGGCAATTCTCTTGCATCAATATAATTCTCCCATTGAGTTACACCACATCTTCTAGCAACTTCTGAAACTGTAACTGGACTATCTCCAGATATTATCTTTACATTTACGTGTTGCTTGTTAAAATATCTCAATACATCGGGAGCTGCTTCTCTTATAATATCTTCAATTAATATTAAAGCGACGCTTTCTATATTGCCTTCTAAATTATCATTTAATTCATTATTAAGATTTGCTAATAATAAAACTCTTTTCCCTTTTTGAGCTTCATCCTTAACTAAATTTTCTATAAAATGATATTGCTTATTTAATATTATTTCTGGTGCTCCAAGAACCCATGTACCTAATTTCTCAAAGGTAATCCCACTCCACTTCCGCTTAGATGAAAATACAATTTTATCTGTGCATTTTATATTCTTATCATACTCTGTATATTTAGCCAATATAGCTTTCTGCGTTGCGTTATTACAAGGAAGATTATGAATTAAAGCTGCTAATATTATATCTATTTCTTCAGAATCTCTATCACCAACATTCTTTACCTCAGCTAATCTTAAATCACCTTGTGTCAAAGTTCCTGTTTTATCTAAACAAAGCACATCTACTCTTGCTAAAACTTCCGTAGCACACAATTCCTGAACTAAAGTATCATATTTAGACAATTTTATAATTGAAACTATAAATGTCGCACTTGTTAACAACACTAACCCTTCAGGTATCATTCCAATAATTCCTGATACCGCACCTATAGATGCATCTTGCCATGTATATCCTGGAATCCTTAATTGAGTTATTATCAGTAAAGCTGATAGAGGTGGTACAATCCATAGTATTACTTTTAAAATTTTATTTATAGCCGCTTGGAGTTCTGAATTTATTATTTTAAATTGCTTAGCCTCTTCTGCAAGAGTTGAAGAATAAGTTTCTTTTCCAACCTTTTTAACCAATGCATAACCTTCTCCAGCTATAACAAAGCTTCCAGATAATAGTTTATCTCCAGAGCGTTTAGTAATTGCATCTGCTTCTCCAGTTAACATGGATTCATCTATTTCTAATCCATTGCTATGTAAAACTTCTCCATCTGCTAATATTTGCAAACCTGTTTCTAGATAAAGTACATCATCTAAAACAATCTCTTCTATAGGAATTTCTCGTATTTCTCCTTCTCTAAGAACCTTTGCATGAGCCATACTTATGACAGATAATTTTTCTAGTGTATACTTAGCTTTAACTTCTTGAATTACACCAATTAGTGTATTAACTATTATAACACCCACAAATATGGCATTTTTAGGCGAACCCGCCAAAATTATTACTGTAGCAAGTATAAAATTTATGGCATTAAATCTTGTAAACAAGTTTGCCCTTATTATCTGAGTTATGGTTCTTGATGGTGTTTTAGGAATATGATTAACTTTTCCCTCTTTAATTCTTTTTTCAACTTCTGTTGATGTTAGTCCTCTCATATTTTCTTCATTGTTATCCTGTATGTCAAAATTGTTTAAATTCATCAAAATTCCCCTGTCTATGTAAATTATTTTTGCTATACTATTTCATATAATTAAACATTATCATATATATTATACATTCTTTAATATTATTTTTCCCTATATATTTACTTATATTTAAAGTTAAAAATAATATATTAAATCTTTTAATATATTATTTTTTATAATATACTGATTAGTGTAAAAATTAATATATTAAGGATGTGTAATAGCTCATGATAAGAACTATATTTTTTTATCCCTGTATTATAATAAGTCTCATTGTTACTTCTTTTTTAGGAATTAAGGTAAGATTTTTGACTAGTAAAGGTGATATTAAAAAAAGAGAAGAATATATTCATAAAGTAGCTTCTACATGGTCTAGATTTGTAATGAATATATCCGGTGCCAAAATTAATGTTATAGGTCAAGAAAATCTTCCTAAAGATCAAACTGTGCTATTTGTTTCAAATCATCAAAGTAATTTTGATATACCACTTTTACTAAGTTCTATTGATATCCCAAAAGGATTTATTGCGAAAAAGGAACTTGAAAGATGGCCTGTTATTAGTACTTGGATGAAATATACAAATTGCATTTTCATGGATAGATCTAATTTGAGGAAATCTGCACAATCAATAGTTGAAGGGATTAACTTGTTAAAATCAGGTTGCTCAATGGTGATTTTTCCTGAGGGAACCAGAAGTAAAGGAAATCCTGTTGATGAATTTAAAGGTGGTAGCTTTAAACTTGCTACAAAATCAAAATGTCCAATAGTTCCACTAACTATAAATGGAACATATAAGCTACTAGAAGCAAATAATAACATGATTAAAGGTGCAGACATAGAACTGGTAATACATGCGCCAATAGATATCAATACATTAAGCAAAGAAGAATTAGAAAGATTACCTGAAACTGTTCATTCTATTATAAGTAGTAGATACAATGAAAATGCTTGTGCTACATTCCACAATTAATAACGACTTACATTATTCTGCAAATTATTTATGTATAACTTTTAAACTAAAGGCTAAACATAAATAAAATATGATTTTTATTAACTACATTATAGTTTTACATCTTAATTTATACTTATGCGAAAATTTTTTTGACATTTGTCGATTATTTGTGTTATAATAAACTCATTTGACTTATGAATAAAACTTTAGTATTAATTATTAAAGTAAAACTACCCAATTTTAAAATAAAGAAACGAGGATATTTAATGAATGATAATCAATTTGCTACATTAGGTCTTAAGGAGAGTATTGTAAAAGCAATATCAGACCTTGGTTTTACGAAACCATCTCAAATACAAGAACAAAGTATTCCAGCAGCACTTAGTGGTGCAGACTTAATAGGTCAAGCACAAACCGGTACTGGAAAAACTGCTGCCTATACTTTACCAATTATCACTAGAATGAGTGATACACCAGGGATAAAAGCTCTTATTCTAGCTCCAACAAGAGAACTTGCAGTTCAAGTTAATGATGAAATCCAAAGACTTGCTAAATATGAGCACCTTGAAACATTAGCTGTTTACGGTGGAGATTCTATCGACAGACAAATGAGAGCTCTTAGAAAAGGAACTGTAGATATTGTTGTTGGAACACCAGGAAGAATGTTAGATCTTATAAAAAGAAAATGCCTTCATTTAGAGAATGTAGAGTTTTTAGTATTAGATGAAGCTGACGAAATGCTTAACATGGGATTTATTGATGATATAGAAGAGATCCTTAGTCATACTCCAGCTGAAAGACAAACTTTATTATTTTCGGCAACAATGCCTGCTCCAATAGCAAAGCTTGCTAAGAAATATATGAAACCAGATGCTAAACTTATTAGCGTTAAAAAAAGTTCACTAACTGTATCTAAAATTCAACAAAACTATTTTATGATTAATAATAAGCATAGATTAGAAGCTCTTTGTAGATTATTAGATTTAGATAAGCCTAGTTCAGCTATAATATTCTGTAGAACTAAAATAGGTGTTGATGAGCTTGTACAAGAATTGCAATCAAAAGGCTATATGGTTGAAGGAATGCATGGAGACATGACTCAAACTCATAGACAAGCGACTTTAAACAAGTTTAAAAAGGGTACTTTAAGTTTATTAATTGCTACCGATGTTGCTGCTAGAGGTATAGATGTTGAAGGCGTAACTCATGTATTTAATTATGATTTACCTCAAGACGTTGAATCTTATGTTCATAGAATTGGTAGAACTGGTAGAGCAGATAAAAGTGGTACTGCTTATTCATTAGTAACTCCAAAAGACTTATCAATGCTTAAACAAATTCAAAATGTTACTAAAAGTTCAATAACACAAAGACCAGTTCCAACTGCAGAAGAAATAAATAAGAAGAAATTTAAGGATATGGTATCCGAAGTTGAAGAAGCTATTAAAGCTGGAGAACTTACTAAGTTTATTCCAAGTGCGATAGAATTAGCTGAAGCTAATGACCCAGTATCAATTATTGCAGCTTTAATGAAAATTAAGTTTGAAAATGAAAGTGTTTTTGATTATAGTTCAAATAATTTAGATGCACCTAAAAAAGATGATGTTCGTTTATTCTTCTCTGTCGGCAAAAGAGATGGTTTGACTCCAAAATTATTAATTAACTACATAAAAGATATGACACGTGTTAATTCTTCAGTAATTGGTCAAATTGACCTTATGGAAAACTTCTCATTTGTAACAGTAAGCGAAACTGTATCTGCCCAAATATTAGATAAATGCCCAGGTGGAAAAATTAATGCAAAGAGAGTTAACGTTGAAGTTGCCAATAAGCGTAAGAGATAATAACATTTTATTAACTTAATACTCTTACTTAAGGGAAGATTTATTTTTAGGTATATACCTAGAGCTTATCCTCCCTTTTTTATTTTGTAATTTTCTTATAAATATAAAAATTCAAGATTACCATTACGCATTTGATATCTTGCACTCTGTATTTTATATTTACTATATATACAACTAATTATCTTCATAGGAATCCACCTCTATTACATTTGATACACTTTCTAATGCATATTTTTTTTGCATTCTCATACTAAGAATTCCATTATCAATACTTTTAAGTATTTGACTCGTATCTATTCTTTCAATGTTTTCAAACTTCTTGTTATATGCCTTCTTAACAAACATATTACTATAAGTCCCCCAAAAACTTCCTTTTTCTATTTCTGATCTATTTAAATTTATCTCTATTATTCCAGGATCATATCTTATGCTCACTTCTCTAAGGTCAATACCTTTTAAATCTATAGTTAGCAAGTACATATCTTCATATTGCTTAAGATCAATAAAATCACCCTCATTAACGTCCACTGTTTCTTTATAACTTGTATTGTAAAAAGTATCCTTGTAATTTTCTGTAAGCTCATTTATATAAATATTATCTAAAAAAGAGTTCATAACTCTATTTATTTTTTCTATATTCCCTAAGTTAACAATATTGCTAAATCCAAAGGAAAAAATCTTAAACATATTACCCTCCTAATATATTTCTTAACACTATATAATATTTATGAAGTTAGAATTTGTTTAAAATATTTATTTTATTAATCTTATTTTCTCATTTAGTAAAAATTAATTTATTACATTTGTATATTAAACGGACTCATTTAATATATTTAATACATAATTCTTATACTAACTTTTATATTAAATAACTGTATCAATACACTATTGAATATTTTCATTTAAATCTTTACAATAGTAATTATAAAGGAGTGATTAATAGTGAAGCGTATTGATAAAATTTATGATTATATTTTTCAAGCATCTAAACTTTTTGATAAAAATAAACTCTTAGCCCAGAAAGGGTTTAGTGCACAAGAAATTGGAGATACTCTAGATATATTAAGAAATAATGTTTCAAAAGAGCTTAATACTCTTTGTAGACAAAAGAAAATAATTAAAATTAAAAATAGACCTGTTCTCTATTTTCACAGAAAATGCCTTGAACATATATTATTTATCAAATTACCTGAAAGTTTAGAAGAAATATCAGATATTAATTCTTTAACTAGCACACCAAATGGACTTATTGAAGACCAATCACCATTTAATTATTTAATCGGTGCTAACACAAGCTTAAAAAATCAAATTGAGCAAGCCAAGGCAGCTTTATTATATCCACCAAATGGATTACATACATTGATAGTCGGTAGTACAGGTGTTGGTAAAAGTTTATTTGCTAATATTATGTATGAATATTCTAAATATATAAAAAAATTGCCTGAAGACGCCCCCTTTGTTGTTTTTAATTGTGCTGACTATGCTAACAATCCACAACTTCTTTTATCTTATATTTTCGGGCATATTAAAGGTGCTTTTACAGGTGCTGAAAAAGAGAAAGATGGTATTGTTTCAAAGGCTAATGGAGGTATTCTATTTCTAGATGAAATACATAGGCTACCCCCAGAAGGACAGGAAATGGTATTCTATTTTATGGATACAGGAACATATAATAAACTTGGTGAAACAGATCGTGCACGTAAGGCTAATGTATTATTAATAGGTGCGACTACAGAAGATCCAAATTCTACTTTACTTAAAACGTTTGTGCGAAGAATTCCTATATCAATAGCTATTCCTGATTTTGATGAAAGACCTATTGATGATCAAATTCACTTGATACACTTCTTAATCTCAAAAGAAGCTCAAAGAGTTAATAAAACAATAAGAATTTCAGCAGAAGCCATTAAGGCTTTAATAGGTAGTACTTCTTATGGAAATGTTGGGCAACTAAAATCTAATATTCAATTAGCTTGTGCAAAAGGATTTTTAAACTGTATGAATACAGATGAACCAATTGATATAAACTTAAAATTACTGCCACCTAATATAAAAAATGGACTTCTTACTTTGGGTAATAAAATCAATGAGAATGCAACAGCATGGAATATAATTCCCAATACAATAACTATTCCTCCTGATGATAATAAGACTTTTTGGGAAATTGACGCTTATGAACCACCTTTTAATATTTATAGTATTATTGAAGATAAAACTTCTGCTCTTCAGGAAGAGGGTATGAATGAAGATGAAATTAAAAACTTTATAACTACTGATATTAACCTTCAGTTAAAGCAATTCTATGCTCGATTTAAAAATGATACTCACCGTAGAGAAGGTTTGCTTAAGATTGTTGACAGCGATATTGTCGATTTTGCTGAAGAAATAAAAACTCTAGCTGAAAATAGATTAAATAAAAAACTAAATGAAAGATTTATTTATGCAACAAGCCTTCATTTTAGCGCATTATTTAATCGAATTAAGAAAAAGACTGTTTCTTTTTCATCGCCTATTGAATTATCATCGACCATTAATAGTAAAGAATATGTAGTTGCTAAAGAAATTCACGCATTAATAGAACAGCGTTATAACTTAATAATTCCACCTGTTGAAATTGAGTATCTTGCATTACTTTTGACTTCAATTCAAGAATCCTCGCATCAAGAAAGAGTAGGTATTGTTGTAGCTGCCCATGGTTCAAGCACTGCTACAAGTATGGTTGCCGTAGCTAAAAAACTTTTTGATGCTGATAATATTTTAGCCGTTGATATGCCACTTGAGATGACTCCTTCTGATATATTAGAGACTGTAATTGAAAAGGTTAAAACAGTTGATGAGGGTAAAGGAGTACTTCTTTTAGTAGATATGGGTTCCTTAAATACTTTTGGTGACCTTATTACAGAAAAGACTGGAATTCTCACTAAAAGCATTGATATGGTATCTACTCCATTAGTGTTAGAAGCTGTTAGAAAGTGTTCTCTTTGTGATACAGATTTAAATTCTGTTTATTCATATTTACTTACTGATTTTAGAGGATATACTAACAAACTTATTTCTGATGAAGTTTCTAATTCTGATGTTACTGGTGCTGGTGTTGTTGTTACTATTTGTTCTACTGGTAAAGGTACAGCTATTAAACTGAAAGATTTAGTTCAAGATATTATTGATAATATCACTACAGATAATATTAATATACTTCCTATTGGATTAAATAACTTAAGTAAATCTATTACCCATATAGCTAAAAGTAATAAAATAATAGCGCTTATTGGTATTGTAAATCCTAATATGGGAATTCCATTTATATCATTAGAAAATTTAATTGATGGATCTGGCGAAAAAGTATTGAAAAATTTAATTGAAGGAAAAACTATCATTGTTTCTAATAATAAAACCCAAAATCAAATAGTTCTAAAAAATCTTTGCAAACAAAGCCTTAGAGAGATTTTAACATTTCTTAACCCTGAGAAAATATGCTCGTTATTAGAAGACTTTGTTATCGTTATTGAAAAATCTTTATGTATAAATTATGATAATTCCCATAAATTGAGAATTATGCTACATGTTGCTTGTGCCTTAGAAAGAATGATTTTAAATGATGGTTTAGAGTATAAGGAATCTCCTGATACTCTAAATAAAAACAGTTTAATTGCCTTAAATAAAGCTAGCTTAATATTTAAGAATTCATTATCTATATCATTAACTAATGATGAAATATATTATATGGTTGATATACTTAATGAGTATTAGAATTTCACCCAACTCAGTTTTAGTATCAAATTTAAATTATATTTACCAAAAGTATATCGTTTTCTACAGAAAGTGTATTAATACCCATTTGTAGTGTATTAACTATTTATGATTATATTTATATAATCATAATAGAACTGTATCTTTAATAATGTTTTTTGTTTTTGATACACTACATTGGCATGCTAATTGCTATATATAATAGTATACATACAAAATATTAATTGAATAATGAAAGGATGATAAATTAGTGATCGCATTAATTATAAGTACTCATGGAAGTTTTTCTGAAGAGCTTGTTAAATCGTCAGAAATGATTTTTGGTGCTCAAACAAACGTTGGTGTTGTAACATTTAAACCAGGTGAAGGTACAGATAATTTAGTAGATAAATATAATAAACTTATAAATGAATTAAATTGCACTGATGGAGTTTTATTTATGGTAGACCTTTTTGGTGGAAGTCCATTTAATGCAGCCAGTATACTTGCATTAAAAAATGATAACATGGAAATTGTAACAGGAATTAATCTTCCAATGTTATTAGAAGTTTTTGGTAGCAGAGATTTTTCAAGTCTTTCTGAATTAGTAGCAATTGCACAAAGTGCTGGTAAAGAATCAATAAAACAATTAGTAAAACAAATAGACACAGATTTAGAGGAGGATGATTTATAATGAAAATTGCATTAGCAAGAATTGATGACAGATTAATACATGGACAAGTGGTTACAGTATGGTCAAAGGAAACAAAATGCCAAAGAATCATTGTATGTAACGATGATGTAGCAAATGATGAAATAAGAAGAACTTTATTAACTCAAGTGGCACCTCCAGGTGTTCAATCTTCTGTAGTTGGTATAGAAAAGGCAATTAGAGTTATTAATAACCCTAAATATGAAAATGATATTGTATTACTTCTTTTCACTAATCCTACAGATGTTCTTAGATTAGTTGAAGCTGGAATTGATATTAAAACTGTTAATATCGGAGGAATGTCTTTTAAAGAAGGTAAGACTCAATTGACTACAGCTGTTTCAGTTAATGATCAAGATGTTAAAGCATTTAAATCATTAAATGATAAGAATATAGAATTAGAAATAAGAAAAGTTGCTTCTGATTCAAAATCCTTTATTATGAAGTTAATAGATAAAATGTAGTATATATAAAAATGTAGTTTATCTACATTTTTACACTAAGTCTATATTAAACATTTACATTTAATTTTGTATATTTATTAATATAAATATAAATAATTGTTAATAGGGAGGGGATATTATGGAAATTAACACATTACAAATTATTCTTATTTTCATAATCGCATGTGTTGCTGGTATGGGTAGTGTTCTTGATGAATTTCAAACTCATAGACCATTAATCGCATGTACATTAATCGGACTTGTTTTAGGAGACTTAAAAACCGGAATTATAATTGGTGGTACACTAGAAATGATGGCTCTTGGCTGGATGAACATCGGTGCTGCAATGGCTCCAGATGCTGCTTTAGCTAGTGTTGTTTCTACTATTCTAGTAATTGCTGGTAAGCAAGATGTAAGTGCTGGTATCGCAATTGCAATTCCAATTGCTGCAGCTGGTCAAGTATTAACTATACTTGCTAGAACTATTACTGTGTTTTTCCAACATCAAGCAGATAGAGCTGTTCAAAACGGAGATCTTAAAATAATTGATCTTTGTCATATCGGCGCTTTATTAGTCCAAGCTTTACGTGTATCTATTCCTGCTGTAATCGTTGCTATGTTTGTTGGTACTGACATTGTTCAAAACATGTTAGCATCTATACCTGACATTATAACTGGCGGACTTAGAGTTGGTGGCGGTGTTGTAGTTGTAGTCGGATACGCAATGGTTATTAATATGATGGAAGCAAAGCATTTAATGCCATTCTTCTTCTTAGGATTTGTTGTTGCTGCAATTGCTAACTTAAACTTAGTTGCTTTAGGTGTAATTGGAACTGTAGCTGCTGTAATCTACATTCAATTAAGCCCTAAATTCAATGCAATTGCTGTTGCTACTACATCTGCTTCATCTAGTGATGAAGACGATGAACTATAGACTGGAAGAGGAGGTAAAATATTATGAGTAAAGAATTAGAAAAAAAACTTACCAAAAGTGACATTACAAGCATGTTCATTCGTTCAAATCTTCACCAAGGTTCATGGAATTATGAGAGAATGCAAGCTTTAGGATATTGTTTCGCAATGGTTCCAGTAATCAAGAGATTGTATACTGGTGATGAAAGAAAGAAAGCTATTAAGAGACATCTTGAGTTTTTTAATACACAACCATTTGTTACTGCTCCAATCTTAGGCGTTACAGCAGCTATGGAAGAACAAAAAGCTAATGGTGCTGACATTGATGACGGTGCTATTAATGGTCTTAAGATAGGTTTAATGGGACCTCTTGCAGGTGTTGGTGATCCAATATTCTGGGGTACATTAAGGCCAGTTGCTGCTGCTTTAGGTGCTTCAATAGCATTAACAGGTAGTATACTTGGACCAATATTATTCTTTTTAATATTTAATATAGTTCGTCTTGCAATCAGATACTATGGAGTTAGCTATGGTTATAGCAAAGGAACTACTATCGTTGCAGATATGGCTGGTGGTAAACTTCAAAAGTTAACAGAAGGTGCTTCAATCCTTGGATTATTTGTAATGGGTGCTCTTGTTAACAGATGGACATCTATTAATGTTCCAATAGTTGTTTCAACTATTGCTAAAGCAGATGGAACAACAGTTGTTACAACTGTACAAACAATCTTAGATTCTCTATTACCAGGATTACTTCCATTATTAGCTACATTCGCATGTATGAAGTTGCTTAAGATGAAGATTAATGCAGTTTGGATTATCCTTGGAATATTCATTCTTGGTATTATATTCTACGGATTAGGATGGATGGCATAATTCTTAATTGTAATATATAATAAAGAAATTGTTCATATCTAAAATAAATTTAAAGAAAGAGATTATCTAGAATAACTTTAGATAATCTCTTTTTATAATAATAAAAAGTTATTTATAGATGTATATTTTAAAAGCTGTATTCATGAGTATAATACTCTAAAGTTAAATATATACTCACTCCATAGGATTAAGAAAATCTAGTTCTTTAGATGAAAGACTAAGTCGTAAATATTCAACATAATACTAAGTAAGCTTGATGTGTTTATATATATTTTATTTATCTTTACAAAAATTACTTATCTTTTCTTCAAATTTATTTATTTCAATTCGTGTATTATTAATGTCCGTGCTATCTAAATTACCTCTACCTAGTCTATCTGAAAGTGAAACTAACACTATTTCATTAATATCAACGTCTTCTAACATATTTCTTATATTCTGAAATTTCATGTTTTTTGTTACAAATAAACTCTGCATATGCCATTTTACAAGTGCTGTTACTTTAGATATAAAATTTTCTTCTTCATTAAAGTACGTTAGAAATTCTTTAGTCATATCTGCACCTACACTTTCGTGATTATATGAAGTTAATCGTCCATTTCTCAACTTAGTTGTTGGCTTCTTGCCTATATCATGCAATAAAAGTGTCCACATAAGTGCCCTTTTATCATTACTTTTTTCTTTATTTTTTGCTCCTTCATCAACAACCATCATTGTATGAATAAATACGTTCCCTTCTGGATGGAACTTTGGGTTTTGGTCAACACTCTGTAAATCTTTAATCATGGAGAACGGATATTTATCAAGTTCACCAGCCTTTAATAATTCATATAAATAAATAGATGGCTTATCATCATTAAGTAAATGTTTCTCTATTTTTAAAAAAGTCTCTTTATCAGTCATAATACACTCCTATTATTCTCTTATGCAATTCCTACTGCAAATAATTAATTTACTATTATTTAGTATATCAATTATTTGAATTTTTAAACATGGAAATTGATATATGATAATAAAGATTTAATTCATCTATTTAACTTTTAGCTAAACAACCATGTGTTCATATTATCAAAATGAAAACAGTATATAAACTTACATCATGCAAATTTATATACCGTTCCATATTGTATATTTTAAATTATCCTAATAACCTTAAATGCAATAATCTTTTTGTGCTTTATATCTTCTTATATTATTATTCTATATATTTATTTTATAATGCAGAAGATCCTCTTTCACCGGTTCTAATTCTTATACATTCTGTAATATCAATGATAAATATCTTTCCATCACCGACTTCTCCAGTTCTAGCAATTGATGTAATTAATTCAATAACATCTTCAACCTTATCATCTTCAACAACTATCTTAACTTCTATCTTAGGTAATACATTAGTTGTTATTTCAGTGCCCCTATGATATTCCTTCCAGCCACGTTGTTGTCCACACCCCATAACTTGACTGATAGTTACTCCATTTATATTACTATTTTTCAATGCTTCTTTAATATCCTCAAGCTTTGAAGGTCTTATAATTGCTTCTATTCTTTTCATAATATATTCCTCCCTAATAATATCTGAAATAAATATTATATGCCATAAAATATTATTTATTTTATCACTATTTATCCATCTTATTGAACTATAATTGTACCAAAACCTTAGTATAAATTTATTACAATATACTAATCTAAACCGTTAAATGCAGGATAAGCTGTTTCACCATGCTCTGCTACATCAAGTCCATCGGCTTCCTCTGAACTTTCAACTCTGATATCCATAAATAACTTTATAACTTTTATAATTAAGAATGTCATAACACTTGCAAATACTATTGTTATTAAAATACTCATTATTTGTGCAATTAAAAGTTTAACATCTCCAAAGAAAAGACCATTCCATTGTGCTGCAGAGTTAATTGTTGTTTGTCCAAATAATCCAGTTGCAATACCTCCCCAAATTCCACCAACTCCATGACATCCGAAAGCATCAAGTGCATCATCGTATCCAAATTTAGCTTTTACTTTTTCCATAAAGAAGAAGCAGATCGGAGATACTACTATACCTATTATAATGGATGCCCAAAGTGGAACAAAACCTGCCCCTGGTGTAATTGCAACTAACCCCACTACTGCTCCTGTTGCAGTTCCAAGTATTGTTGGTTTCCCATGTTTTATTTTTTCAATTAGCATCCATGAAAGCATTGCTGCTGCTGCTGAAGTATTTGTTGTCATAAAAGCTTGCACTGCAAGTGGACCAGCTCCTAATGCACTACCTGCATTAAATCCAAACCATCCAAACCAAAGTAATGCTGCTCCAAGAATTACAAACGGAATATTATGAGGTCTATATGACATCATACCATGTCCACGTCTTTTACCTAACATTATACATGCTACAAGTCCTGAAATACCAGAACTTATATGAACTACATTACCCCCTGCAAAATCAACAGCTCCTAAAGCTCTTATTAATCCACCATCTCCCCATACCATATGAGCTAATGGATAATATACCAATAGTGACCATAGTGCTACAAATATAAATAATGCTGAAAATTTCATTCTTCCTACTAGAGAACCAGTTATAAGTGCTGGTGTAATTATTGCAAACATCATTTGAAATGCTGCGAAAAGTAATTGAGGTATATTACTTGCATATGCTGCATTAGGTTCAGCACCTACACCTACCATACCAAAGAAATTTAATCCGCCAATTATTCCATGAAAATCATTTCCAAAGGATAACGAATATCCTATTAAAACCCACATTACTGATGCCAATCCACATATAAAAAATGAAGACATTAATGTGTTTAAAACATTTTTCCTTCTAACCATCCCAGCATAAAAAAATGCAAGCCCTGGTGTCATTACAAATACAAGTGCCGAGCAAACCAATATAAAAGCACTATCGCCTAAATTAATCTCCATAAAAAATCCCCCTTTAAAATAATGAATATAACTCTAAAATTTATTCAGTTACTTAATTTTCCTAATAATTTTTTTTAATAATATTGATTTAAAAGCAACTGCGCGTCATTACTTTTAGAATTTAACTTTGCAAAGCCTATTTACTTAACACATTACAACATCGTAATTTTTTATATAAAAAACGGTGCTTGTGAAATATACCTTTTCTAGGTACATTTCACAAACACCGTTGTCTATATTTCACATTGTATTATTTCCATATAAATTTGTCAACACATTTTCTAAAAATAATACTTAGTATTACTTTTTTATCATATAAATAATATTCATATTTGTTTGATAGTAATTTTTATTATACCTAGCATATTAATTATTGGAACAGGGTATTCTACTTTTTAGTCTCAACATCACAATCAAGCCAACTCACACACTGTAGCTTTAATTAGATATAGACTTTCTTTAGTTAATATTTCTCTCCTTCAAAAAGAAGTAAAGTACAAACTATTCCTAAAACATTTATAGAAATAACCTTTTAATCAAAACCAATATATGTTTTTGAATTCTTCATTATTTTAATATATTTATATTGTTAATTATTATATCTTTTATATTTGCATATTTATTGGGCATGTTCTCTTCTAAATCAATTAATTGAATTAAATTTACTAAATCGCGGAGTTTACTTACCTTATACCAATCATCAATGAGCTTATAACTTGAGTTTTTATTGTATTCACTTTCAAATTCCTGTATTAAGTTTTTATTAAAATATTCTTCATATCTGAAAAACTGTCCTATATCAGCCAATGGGTGTCCAGCCATTGCAAACTCCCAATCTAAAATTCCAGACAATCTATTATCTTTTACTAATATGTTAGTCCCTTGGAAATCTCCATGAACCAACCTAATATCTTCATCTAATTGAATTAATATCTTTTTATTTTCCTTAACTATGCTATTAATTTTTTCTATAATATTCTTGCCTAAACGCTTTTGAGCTCTATCCCCCATGAAATTTTTATACCATGAAATAAGTGGAGGTAATTCTTCTCTTATATTCAAATTTTCATCTAGAAATCCTGTTTTATTAAATTTATAACTATGTATTTTAGCTAAATATTTTGCTACATCTCTAACAAGTGTTTCTTCTAATACATATCCTTCACTTATAGCTTGTCCTATAGTCTTTCCTTCTATATATTCATAAATTGCATATTCTTTATTTTGAATAATTTCATCACTACTAATTTTATATACTTTATTGACAGGTATAGTTTCATTTTCCTTTAGCTTTGTTAATAATTTAATTTCTTTCTTATAGTTTTGTTCTGTTGAAAAAAATATTTTCAAAACATATTTCTTTCTAGCTTGATTTGTTTGAACAATATAATTTGTTGTTCTACAGCCCTCATTTACTGGTATTACATTAATTATATTTTTTTCTTCTAATATTCCTTCAAATAATTTACCAACTATACTTTTATCAATTTCTAAAAACGGAAACGTCCTTTCCCAATTATATTCCAATTAAATATACCTCACTACTCTATATAGTTTTTTGATTAAATCCTTCTTTTAAATTTAATTATAATATATTATTGATACATTTGTTATAAAAGTTTTATTTATATTACTTTATTATATAGTTTTTGAAACAAATTAAATCTATATAATATATGAATTTTATTTATTATAATTTAATATAAAATCAGAAAAGATGCTCTAAAGTATTATTTTCTTTAGCGCATCTTTTTAAATTCAAGCAAAACTTCAGGCTATTTTACTTTAAATGACTCACAATCTGTACATTCAATTTTAGTTGGATTTGTTTCATGTGTACCTACTTTGATTTCTTGTAATGTACAATAATTCTTTGCTTGTGCATGATATTGACATTGGTCAACTGAACATTTTATAGATGAATTTGCATCCACTTCTATCACTCCTTATCACTTTTTCAATAATATTATTTGTAAAAATCACATATATATACTTTTATTTAGTACTATACTTATGGTTCTTAACATTATTTAAATTATTAACTCCTATTATTTCCTCGGCAATAGTGATTAATTTGTGAGAATAAACATTCTAATTTATGCCTTTTATATTATTAATAACGAAAAAAATAAGATTAATAATTTAACACTCTCTATTATTAATCCTGCTTATTTCTTATATTTAATATGTAAATTCAAAAAATATCTTATAATTTAAGATGCCTCTAGACATTTTATATACTCATAAGCTACTTCTATTGCTTCTGTCTTAGTTTCATATATATGACTTGCTCCAATTTCAACTGCAAAACCCATCTTGTTTAATACTTTCATTGGTTGTCCCTGCACATGAGTTAAACAGAGTTTTATGTTTAACTTATTACAATGCTTAAGCAATCTAGTTAATGCATCTATTGCAGAAGCATC
Source organism: Clostridium beijerinckii (assembly GCA_003129525.1). NCBI lineage: Bacteria > Bacillati > Bacillota > Clostridia > Eubacteriales > Clostridiaceae > Clostridium > Clostridium beijerinckii. The sequence goes on from CP029329.1 coordinate 904,774, forward strand.
AATTGCATGGGTATGTCTCAGATCTAAAATAACAACCTCAACAGAAGATTCAAGCTCTTTCATTCTTGCAATGAACTCTTGCACTACGCCAAAGAACAGTGGTCCATTTACTTGATATACATGTATTTTCCCCTCTGCTTTTTCTAATACAGTGGCTATATCTTCATCAAAAACTTCCTCATCTACTAAATCTCTAATTTTAGTAGTATCTGATACTCTCTTGACGAATAAAAACATTGCCATAATCATTCCAATACTTATTGCAACAACTAAATCAAATACAACTGTACATCCAAATGTAATTAATAATACAATAACATCACTCTTAGGAGCTTTTAATAACCCCATAAACGCTCTCCATGAACTCATGTTATATGCTACAACCATTAATATTGCTGCAAGAGTAGTCATTGGTATCATTTTTGCAAGAGGCATTAGAACTAACATAGTAACTAGTAATGTTATAGCATGTACCATCCCTGATATAGGACTTCTTCCACTTGATTTTACATTAGCTGCAGTTCTTGCTATAGCACCTGTAGCTGGTATTCCACCAAATAATCCACACGTAATATTAGCTATCCCTTGAGCAATAAGCTCCATATTAGAATCATGTGTATCAGAAATCATTCCATCTGCTACTACTGCTGACAATAATGATTCTAATGCTGCTAAAATAGCAATTGTCATAGCAGGTGCAAATAATTTATTTATTGTAGCTATACTAAAGTCTGGAAGTATTGGCATTGGTATTGCCGATGAAATTTCTTGAAATCTACTTCCTATAGTTTCTACCGGTAAGTTCAATGCTTTTACAAAAATAGTTGCAACTATCAATGCAACCATTGAACCTGGTATTGCCTTATTAATTTTAGGCCAAAACACTATTATAATAATAGATCCTGCACCTACTATCAAAGACCATTTATTTAATGACCCTATATTGGCAAAATAACTTCCCCATTTTGCAAAGAATTCTGCTGGCACAGTGTCAATTTGTAGTGCTAAAAAATCCTTAATTTGTGTTGACATTAATGTTACTGCTATACCAGCAGTAAATCCTATAGTTATTGTTTGTGGTATATACTTAATTAATGAACCAAATTTTAATAATCCCATTATAATTAATATAATTCCAGCCATTATTGTCGCAGTAATAAGTCCATTTAAACCATGCTCCTGAATAATTGAATAAATTATAATAACAAAAGCTGCTGTAGGTCCACCTATTTGAACTCTACTACCTCCTAAAAATGAGATTATAAATCCTGCAAATATTGCTGTAATAAGACCCTTCTCAGGTGACACGCCTGATGATATACCAAGTGCTATTGACAATGGTAATGCTATTACAGCAACTATAATTCCAGCTATGATATCCTTCATAACTTGCGCTTTTGTAATTTCCTTGTTCTTAATCATATAAAAGAACTTAGGCATCATTTTTTAATCACTTCCTTATTTAACTTGTCAACTTTTATCTTACTCCTATTCTCTATACTAGTCAAAGCAAAATATTCATTTATCCTACATTAAAAGCATTATTCTGACATTTAAATTTATGATTAATTCATATATTTAGCAAGTGATTTCAAAATCTATATAATACCTAATTAAGTTTATATAAATAAATCAAGTGATTTATTTATAATTTAATAATACTATTTAATTTATTTTCTAATTGTTCTGTTATGTTAACCAATGGCAATCTAACTTCATCTGAATCTATTAAGCCTAACTTGTTTAAAGAATATTTTAATGGCGTAGGATTGGGCTCTGCAAATAAAAGTGGTATCATATTATATAATGATTGCCATTTTTTTAGTGCATCTTGATGATTATTAGATTTAACCAAGTTATATACTTCAATAAACTCTTTAGTTCTTAAATGAGCAGAGCCCATTATACCGCCTTGTCCACCAAGTAAAAGTGTTGTGTAAAAATATGCATCCTCTCCTGTTAAAATTGAGAAGTCCTTTGGCGGATTAATCAACAAATCAGTTGTTTGTTTCATATCTCCTGAACAATCTTTTACACCTATAATGTTTTTTAATTCTGCCAATCTATGAACAGTTTGATTTTCAACATTAGTTCCAGTCCTATATGGAATATTATAAATTATAATATCTAAATTAGTTGCTTCAGATATACTTTTAAAATGTTCATATAGTCCCCTTTGATTTGGTCTTGAATAATAGGGCGCTACAGATAATATTCCATCCACGTTATACCTTTCTGCTACCTTTAATTTCTTAACTACTTCGCTAGTATGATTTCCACCTAAGCCTACATAAACTGGTACTCTATTATTATTGCACTCCATAGTTTTAGCCAAAACTTCTTCATATTCAGCATCTAAGATAGTAGGTGATTCTCCAGTAGTTGCAAGTGGGATTATTCCACTTACCCCTTCTTTTATATAATGATTAACCATTCTTTCATATGATTTTAAATCTACCTTCCCATCTTTAAACGGCGTTATTAATGGTACTAATACTCCTTCAATTTTCATAAATTATTACAACTCCTAAATTTTATTTTTTAAAATAAGAAAACCCGCTAGTATATACCAACGGGTAGAGTTAATCGCATAAAGCTTCATCTAAAACTAAAATATAATAATATTATTATATTAAATTTCAGCAAATCCTTGTAGCTCTCCACTTTCGTGACAGTTATGCACATATTCTATGCATACCCAGAAATAAATCTTTGCATGATTTAAATCTTCGGCCATAATACCTTTTCTTATTAATCAACGTCTGCAAACTCATAATAAGTACTTTTTATTAATGGCACCTCTACCTTAGGTTCTCGTATTGAATTTATTAGAATTATATCATTTCTTTAATTATTTGTAAATAATTATCCCTTTAATAAAAAATTATCCATTCTAATTAAAGGATAACTTTTATTTATATAGAATTATAATATTAAGCAAAACTAAAATTATAGAAAGCTGGAATAACATATGTATACTAATTATATCTTTGACTTTTATGGAACATTAGTTGATATAAGTACTAATAAAAATATTAAATCTCTTTGGGAAAAACTTGCCTTATTTTATTCATTTAATGGTGCTTGTTATACTTATAAAGATCTAAAATCCTCTTATAGAAAAAAATTTAAAGAAACTCAATTATCTATAACTACTACTGATTATCCGGATTTCCCTATTGATAATATATTTCAATCACTATTTGAGGATAAAAATGTACATGTATCTTCTGACAATGTTAAAGCTGCAACACAAATGTTTAGAATTCTTTCAATTAAATATTTAAAACTTTATGATGGTGTTCTTGAATTGCTTGATTCATTGAAAGAAAAAAACAAAAAAATTTATTTATTATCAAATGCTCAAAGAACTTTTACGTTATATGAAATGAGAATTCTAGGTATAGAAAAATATTTTGATGGAATTTATTTCTCTTCTGATCATTATATGTGTAAACCTGATAAAGCATTTTATAATAAATTAATAAAGAATTTTAATTTAGATATAAAAGATTCAATAATGATAGGCAATGATTTTATTGCAGATATAGATGGTGCTCATTCCGTCGGATTAGATTCATTATATATTAATTCAAATTTATCCCCAGAAATAACTTCAAAACTTAAAAGTGATTACAATATAATGGATGGAGATGTACATAAAATAAAGTCTTTAATTCTTAAATAATTCTTAAATAATACTTATATCAAAACATATCCACATTAATTAAAAACATTCCACAATATATTTAAACTTATTGTGGAATACTTTTATTATTTTTTATAAAAATAATTTTTATATACGCTAAAAAAGGATAGTTAATTAAAACTATCCTCTAAACTTACCTCGCAACGTCCTACTCTGCCACACAGTCACCCGTGCAGTACCATCGGCGCTATAGACCTTAACTGTCCTGTTCGGAATGGGAAGGAGTGTTACCTCTATGCCATCGTCACGAGATTTGAAAAAACTATGTTCTTTCAAAATTGCATATAGAATTAATGTATATTTTACAACTTGATTATATATTGGTCAAGCCCTCGACCTATTAGTATCAGTCAGCTAAATATGTTACCATACTTACACCTCTGACCTATCAACCTTGTAGTCTTCAAGGGGTCTTACTAGCTTACGCTATGGGAAATCTAATCTTGAGGTTGGCTTCACACTTAGATGCTTTCAGCGTTTATCCATTCCCGACTTAGCTACCCAGCTATGCTTCTGGCGAAACAACTGGTACACCATAGGTCAGTCCATCCCGGTCCTCTCGTACTAAGGACAGCTCCTCTCAAATTTCCTACGCCCGCGACGGATAGGGACCGAACTGTCTCACGACGTTCTGAACCCAGCTCGCGTGCCGCTTTAATGGGCGAACAGCCCAACCCTTGGGACCTACTTCAGCCCCAGGATGCGACGAGCCGACATCGAGGTGCCAAACCTCCCCGTCGATGTGAACTCTTGGGGGAGATCAGCCTGTTATCCCCGAGGTAGCTTTTATCCGTTGAGCGATGGCCCTCCCACGAGGTACCACCGGATCACTAAGCCCGACTTTCGTCCCTGCTCCACTTGTAGGTGTCGCAGTCAGGCTCCCTTCTGCCTTTGCACTCTTCGAACGATTTCCGACCGTTCTGAGGGAACCTTTGGGCGCCTCCGTTACATTTTAGGAGGCGACCGCCCCAGTCAAACTGCCCACCTAACAATGTCCTGTCACCAGTTTCATGGCATCCAGTTAGAACTTCAATACTATCAGGGTGGTATCCCAACAACGACTCCACCAAAGCTGACGCTCTGGTTTCCCAGTCTCCCACCTATCCTGTACAGACAATACCGAAATTCAATGCTAAGCTACAGTAAAGCTCTACGGGGTCTTTCCGTCCAATCGCGGGTAGCGAGCATCTTCACTCGCACTACAACTTCGCCGGATTTGCAGTTGAGACAGTGCACAAGTCATTACGCCATTCGTGCGGGTCAGAACTTACCTGACAAGGAATTTCGCTACCTTAGGACCGTTATAGTTACGGCCGCCGTTTACTGGGGCTTAAGTTCACACCTTCGCGTTACCGCTAAGCATTCCCCTTAACCTTCCAGCACCGGGCAGGCGTCAGCCCCTATACATCAGCTTACGCTTTAGCAGAGACCTGTGTTTTTGTTAAACAGTTGCTTGTGCCTATTCTCTGCGGCCTGCATTGCTGCAGGCACCCCTTCTCCCGAAGTTACGGGGTCAAT